>NZ_JBXFWM010000029.1:0-51549 GCF_056856655.1 Stenotrophomonas sp. STEN033 | reverse complement strand
ATGCTCGGCTGGAGCTTGCCTCGGAAAGCCCCTGCCGAGCATGGCTCGGCACTACAGACACGCTACGGGTAATGCCCCTGCCGAGCATGGCTCGGCACTACGCTGCTGCCCCCTCCCTTTCGCGCAGCGAAGAGGAGGGTTGGGGAGGGGGGCTGTCGGCGCGGAACCCTGGCCGCGAACGATTTTGAACAGACACGCTACGGGTAATGCCCCTGCCGAGCATGGCTCGGCACTACGCTGCTACCCCCTCCCTTTCGCGCAGCGAAGAGGAGGGTTGGGGAGGGGTGCTGTCGGCGCGGAATTCGGGGCGCGGGCCGATCTTGGACGGACACGCTACGGGTAAAGCCCCTGCCGAGCATGGCTCGGCACTACGCTGCTGCCCCCTCCCTTTCGCGCAGCGAAGGGGAGGGTTGGGAAGGGGTGCTGTCGGCGCGGAATTCGGGGCGCGGGCCGATCTTGGACGGATACGCTACGGGTAAAGCCCCTGCCGAGCATCGCTCGGCACTACGCTGCTGCCCCCTCCCTTTCGCGCAGCGAAGGGGAGGGTTGGGGAGGGGTGCTGTCGGCGCGGAACCCTGGCCGCAAGCGATTTTGAACGGACACGTTACGGGTAATGCCTCTGCCGAGCATGGCTCGGCACTACCGGTTGTGCTGGGCCCAGAATGCCAGCAGCTCGCGCAGTGCCGGTGATGCATCGGACTGGGCCACCTCGTCCTGCAGAAACTCGGCCTCACGCTGCCATTGCTGGGTACTCAGCTGCTGCAGCACGCTGCCCTCGGTATGGGTGCAACCCATATGCCACTGGCTGAAGTGGAGCTTATCCACCGGCGCGCTGTACAGCTCACGCAGATCAACATGCATATGCGAATTGCGGATGCGCTCGTAGGCGCGTGCCACGCCCTCTTCCGGACCTTCGAAGTACTGGAAGAACTGCCGTCCATCGAACAACAGCACACCCGTAACGCCTGCCAGCTGGTTGTGCGCACGCGCATCGACCAGCAGATGATCCAGGTCGGCGGTACCCAGCCCGGCCACCGCCGTGCTCACGTAGGCGACTGCACGCAGACTCATACCGCTCCTTGCTGATCATTACCGGACCACAGCATGCCATGCCGCCGCTACCCGTGCGCAGGCAGCGGCGGCAACCGCGACATCAGTAGCGGTAATCCAGCTTCAACCAGACGTTACGCCCCGGCTCGTTGATCCGCACGGGATCGGCCGGGAAACCGAAATCGGCACTGCCAGCCAGGTTCAGATGCTCGGCATAGGCGCGGTCGAACACGTTGTCCACGCCCACGCTGGCGCGCAGCGCATCGGTGAAGCGATACGCCGCATTCAGCGACAAGGTAGCGAAGCCTGCGGTCGGCCCCAGGTCACGTGCAACCACATTGCCCTCATCCTCGGCTACCCGATGCTGGTGGCTGGCCGCGCGCAACAGCGCACCCGCCGACCAGCGCTGATGCTCGCAGCTGGCACTGAGGCGGGCTTCCAGCGGCGGAATCTGCGGCAGTGGCCTGCCCTCGCTGCGGTTCTCACCCCAGGCATAGGCCAGGGTGCCACCCAGCTTCCAGGCCTGGGCCAAACGCCATTCCAAGCCCGCCTCGGCACCGGCAATACGCGCATCCACATTGTCGGCCTGGGTGGTGCTGCCCATCATGCCGCCACTGCGATAGCGGAACAGGATGTAGTCCTGAAGCCGCCCCGCATACGCCGATACCCAGGCATCCACATGCTGGCTGCGGAACTGCAGGCCCAGATCCAGCTGCGTGGTCTGCTCCGGCTTCACCGCGGAGAACGCATTGATGCTGCCGGCCGGCCCTGCATTGGCCGAGAACAGCTCCCAGTAATCCGGCATGCGCTCGCTGTGGCCGATACCTGCGTACCAGGTCCAAGCCTGCCCGTGGTCGCGCTCATAACGCAGGAAACCGCTACCCAGATCCTGCTGCCGCTGCTGCCCGGCGGTCGGGTTGGGCATGTTCATCATGCCGGTGCTCGCACGCCGATCCTTCACCTGCGCGCGGTCCAGGCGCAGCCCACTGATCCAGCGCTGTGCGGTTCCTTCGCCCAGGGTCAACTCGGTGAACACGCCCAGGTTGCTGAAGTCGGCATCGCGCTTCCACGGCGATTGCTGCCAGGTGTTGCGGCCCATGCTATTGCGGCTGCGATGGCGGCTGTCCTGCGCATCCACGCCGGCGACGATGACCACGTCCTGCCAACGCCACTCGCTGCTGACGCGGCCGCCGGTGGTACGACGCTCCACGTTCGAGGCCATCGGCATCGGCATGCTGCTGGCTGGGTTGGGCGTGCGCAGCGTGTAGTTGTCCATCAGGTGATCGGCGTTGTTGTAGTACAGGTTGGCCTGCAGCTTGTCCCATGCACCGGGCAGGTTGCCGCGTTCAAAACGCAGCCCATAGCTGTCGCGCTTGAACGCGGCACCGTCCATGCCACGGCCGGCGTAACGGGCGATCGCATCACCGGTACCGGCACTGAGTTCCAGCACGGTATCGGCATCCGGCGTCCAGCCAATGGCGGCATCGGCATTCCATTTGCGCCAGCGCGAGGGCACCACATCGCCATTGCCGTCCTTGTAATCATCGGCTTCCGAGCGGTTGCCATTGACCCGGACATAGCCGGGCTGACTGCCGAAACTGGCATCCAGCACCTGGTCGTTGCGGTTGTTGGAGCCGGCCAATGCACTGGCGTTGAGCCGCATGCCCGGCGCATCGAAACGCGGGGTGTCGCGCTCGAAACGCACCGTGCCGGCCGAGGCACCCGCGCCCCAGCGCACGCTTTGCGGGCCCTTGATCACCGTCAGGCGATCGAAGGTCTCCGGCGCAATATAGGACAGCGGATTGTCCATCCGCGACGGGCAGGCGCCGATCAGCGTGCCATCGTTGCTGAGGATGTTCAGGCGCGAGCCGCCCATGCCACGCAGCACCGGATCGCCATTGGTGCCGCCGTTGCGGATGGCGGAAAAGCCCGGCACGGTCTTGAGGTAGTCGGCGCCATCACTGGCCGGCACCGGTTGCCGCGGCAGCCGCGGGTCGGTCACCCATTGCAGCGGCGATGAAGGAGCGGCGGCGGTGACCACCAAGGTATCGAGGGTTCGGGTCGGATCATGCTCGGCGGCGCCTGCGAGATCAGCAAACAGCACCATGCAGACACAGACGGACAGGCACGCGGGAGTACCCGGCGTGCGGGAAAGGAATTTCATTTGATTCTCCAATACGACACAGCCACGTACTACCCATCGGCAGCGCGCGGCAAACAGGAAAGTTGGCGTTATCTGGAGAGTGCCGGCGGACCGCGCGGCGGATGTGCAGGCCAGCGCAGGCTGGCGGCGCGGAGCGTCCTGCGGGGAGATTGGGGCACAAGCCGATACAGCAACGGCGCCAGTATCAGGATTACCGCAAGCCATGGCAGCAGGCGCGAGGCCATGGTGCAGTAGTCGCAGGCTTCGCCGTGGGCCGCGTGTGGATCGACGGGTGCCGGTATCGGCTTTTTCGGTTCTGCTGCCGCTCGTGCGGGCGCCTCATGCGACATGGGGGCCATGCCGTGATGCCCCGCGTGCGGGTCGACAGGCATCGGCATCACGACGTCATGCGCCGCATGATGCATGGCTGCCATCGGCAGCTGCTGCGATTGCAGCCAGCGGCTGACCACCGGCGCCACCGCCATCAACAAGGCAGCGGCAAATGCCAGCAGGAGCACAAAGGATTGGAAACGAACCGAGCGCATGACCCACGCATTTTATCGACCCGGCAAATGCCGGAGTTGCCGCGCAAGGTGCGACCGTTTGCCGCACATCGCATTCACAGGCGTGACCGTGGTGCCGAGCCATGCTCGGCAGGGGTTTTCCCGGCAATGCATCACCCACGCAGCTTTTGTAGGAGCGGCGTAAGCCGCGAAGCTGACTTCAATGAAATCACCGAATCACCTCAAGCCCGACCGACCACCAGCTTCACGGCTTACGCCGCTCCTGCAAGACTGGTCACGCCCCACGGGTAAAGCCTCAGCGGAGTCTGGCCGACTGCAGGCCTTCAACGAAATCGCGCACAGCCCGCGCCGCAGCCGAAGGACATGCCTGCAGAAGGAGATGGGGACCCGCAATATCCCTGACCGTCGCATGCTTGATCGCCGACAGAATGAGTTCAGCGGCGCTACGCATGATCAAGCGATCACCTGTTGCCCGCAGATACAGCACAGGCAGGGTGACGCGTTCCAGCAATGCCGATACATCCGCCTGCATTGCCAGCGCCGCACGTTGCCGCAACACAGCCGGGTGCACTTCAAGCAGGGCCCGTTCGAGCGACGCGTTCAATGCCGGTGTTGCCCAGCGACCCAGCAAACACCAGGACAGCAAGGCCGGCGGCAGCGCGCGAACCGGCGCAAAACACGTCAGCGGTGCCAACGGCGATACCAATGGCAGCGGCGTACGCGCGAAGGTTGTGGACAGCACCAGGCCAACAAGATTGGCCGGTGGGTCAGCTGCGATCGACAACGCGATCGGACCGGAAAAGGATTCGCCCAGCAGCACGAAAGGAACATCGCCGGGCAACGCAGCCCTGGCCAGCAGTTCCAGCGCCGCATAGTCCAACGCCTTGTGCGGCGGGTAATGCAGCACGGTCACCGGTCCGAACACGTCACCCAGGCAGGCGACAAACCGCGCATGCAGTGTCGCCGTGCCATCAAGGCCGGGCAGGATCACCAACGCGGTCATCCCACCCATCCAATCTAGACCGTGATCGTCTGCGTCAACGATTCCCAGGTTGGCGGCACCGGCCAATCGGCCTGCTGGTTGCCATCCAGCACGCGGCGCAGATCACGTTTGTCGATCTGCGGCGCCAGCACATGCACCAGCTCCAGGGCGTAATCACGCAATACGCGATCACGCGGCAGCACCGCCCAGGCGATGCATTCGGGGATCGATGCCGGCGCCGGCCAGGCACGCAGGTCGGTGTCGTTGGCGCTTACCGCCATTTCCGCCAGCAGGCCCACGCCCAGCCCTGTGCGCACATAGGTTTTGATCAGGTCCGCGTCGAGTGCGGTCAAGGTCAGGTCCGGTTCCAGGTCCAGCGCGGCAAACGCACGCCGCAACGAAGAACTGGTTCGCGTGGAGGATTCATAGCTGATCAGCGGATGACTGGCCAACGCGGCCATGTCGGGCGCTGCCCCGGCACGGTCCAGCGGATGCCCCTTGGGCACCAGTACCAAGCGGCGCCAGCGGTACAACGGCACGGCGATACCGGTGCTCGGTTCACCACCTGCAGTACTGATGATGGCGATATCCGCATCACCCTGGCTGAGCAGATCCAGCGCATCACTTTCCGCAGCCTGTTGCAGGTGCACGCTCACTTGCGGATACGCCAGCTTGATGCGCGCCACCGCCGGCGGCAGTACGAAGCGTGCCTGCGTGTGGGTGGTGGTCAGGATCAGCTGGCCATGGCTTTCGCGACGCTGGTTGGCAGCGTAGGTACGAATGTTGTTGGCTTCGGCCAACACACTGCGCGCACGGTTGATGACTTCTTCGCCAGCAGGCGTTACCGATTCAAGACTTCTTCCCTTTCTGACGAACAACAGAAAACCCAACTCGTCTTCAAGCTGTTTGAGCTGTTTCGACAACCCCGGCTGGGTGGCATGCACCCGTGTCGCGGCGAGCGTGATGTTCAGCTCGGCATCGGCAATAGCAACGAGGTAACGCAGTTGGGTAAGTGTCATCGCAGTGTTGGAAAGAGATCTTCAGTAAGGAACTGTGAAGAATGTAGGCCAAAACGCTCGCGATACTTATAACCTAAAGTTATTTGAGGTGGGCCGCTTTTCATTTCCGGCCCTGCAGGGCCGGCGCTACGGTCACGGTCCCTACTCCTACTACCTCCGTCACCGCCTTGGACAGCCCCTTGTTCCCCCTGTTTGCCGACCTCAAGGGTCGGGCCGTACTGGTCGTTGGCGGGGGTGCGGTGGCCGAGCGTAAAACCGAGGCCCTGCTGCGCGCGGGCGCCCTGCCCCGGCTCGGTGCCCCGGCCTTGAGCCCGGTACTGCAGCAGTTGGCCGATACCGGGCGCATCCAGTGGTTGAACGGCGATTTCGAACCTGCATGGCTTGATCAGGACATCTGGCTGGTGATCGCTGCCACCAACGATATCCACATCAACCGCGCCGTCGCCGAAGCTGCCGAGGCACGCCGGTTGTTCGTCAACGTGGTCGATGACGCGGCCCTGTCCGGTTTCCATGTACCGGCCGTGGTCGAACGCGGGCCGCTGCAGATCGCCATCTCCAGTGGCGGTGGCGCGCCGATGGTGGCGCGCCATGTGCGGCGCCAGATCGAGGAACTGTTTGACCAGGCCTGGGGCCAGTTGGCACAGCTGGTCAGCCGCAAGCGCGGGCTGATACGCGAGCGCTTCCCCGAGCTGGCCGCGCGCCGCCGTTTCTTCGACCGGCTGATCGAAGGCCCGTTGCTTGGCCTGCTGCGCGCACGCCAATCCATCGCCGCCGAAACCCAGCTGCTGCTGGACATGGGCGCCGAAGCCCCGGTCCACGCCGGCTCGGTGGTACTGGTGGGAGCCGGTTCCGGCGACCCCGGCCTGCTTACCCTGAACGCCCTGCGCGCACTCAACCAGGCCGATGTGATCCTGCATGATCGCCTGGTCAGCGCCGAGGTATTGCAGCTGGCCCGCCGCGATGCCGACTTCATCGAGGTCGGAAAATCCGCACAGGGTCACAGCACCGCGCAGGAACATATCCATGCGTTGATGCTGGAACATGCCCGCGCCGGCAAGCGCGTGGTACGGCTCAAGGGCGGCGATGCCTTCGTGTTCGGCCGCGGCGGGGAGGAGCTGCAGTTCCTGCGCGCCCATGGCATCGCCTTTGAGGTCGTTCCAGGAATCACCGCAGCGCTGGCCTGCGCCGCCTATGCCGGTATTCCGCTGACCCACCGTGACCATGCCCAGCAACTGCGGCTGGTGACGGCCCACTGCAAGGATTCGCTGGATACGCTGGACTGGCCCGCGCTGGCACAGCCGCGGCAGACCCTGGTGTTCTATATGGGGGTCGCCGCGCTGGCACAGATCCGCAGCCACCTGCTCGGCGCCGGGCTGCCGGCCAGCACCCCATTCGCCCTGATCGAAAACGGCTCGCGCGCCAACCAGCGCGTGGTCAGCGGGCAGCTGCGCCAGCTCCCCGATGCAGCCACCCAGCACCAGGTGCAATCACCGGCGTTGCTGATCCTGGGTGACGTAGCCGCGCTGGCCGACGAACTGCACTGGTTCGGCGCTGCGCCACTGCACGCAACGCCTACTGTTTCCTCACTTTCCGCAAAGACGGCGCAGCCCACACTGGCCGACGCCGCCTGACCACCTCCCCGGAGATTTCAATGGCCCTGTACAACAGCATCCTGGACACCATCGGCAATACCCCGGTGGTCAAGCTCAACCGTCTGGCCCCGGCCGGCGTGGACATCTACGTCAAGGTCGAGTCGTTCAACCCTGGTGGTTCGGTCAAGGACCGCCTGGCGCTTGCCATCATCCTCGACGCCGAAAAGAAGGGCCTGCTGAAGCCCGGCGACACCATTGTCGAGGCCACTTCCGGCAATACCGGCGTGGCGCTGGCGATGGTGGCTGCTGCACGTGGCTACAAGTTCGTCGCCACGATGGTGGAAACCTTCTCCATCGAACGCCGCAAACTGATGCGCGCCTATGGTGCCAAGGTGATCCTGACCCCGGCCGCCGAACGCGGCTCCGGCATGGTGCGCAAGGCCAAGGAGCTGGCGCAGCAGCACGGCTGGTTCCTGGCCAGCCAGTTTGCCAACCCGGCCAACCCCGCCTATCACCGCCAGACCACCGCCGCCGAAATCCTGCGCGATTTTGCCGGCAAGCGGCTGGACTACTTCGTCAGCGGCTGGGGCACCGGCGGCACCCTCACCGGCGTCGGCGAGGTGCTCAAGCTGGCCCGCCCGGACACCCGCATCATCGCCACCGAACCGGCCGGTGCCGCCCTGCTGGCGGGCAAGGAATTCAGCCCGCACAAGATCCAGGGCTGGACCCCCGACTTCGTGCCGGAAGTACTTAATCGCGAGGTCTACGACCAGCTGCTGTCGGTCCAGGACGAACGCGCGATTGAAACCTCGCGCCGGCTGGCCGCCGAGGAAGGTATCTTCGTCGGCATCTCCGCCGGCGCCACCGTCGCCAGCGCGCTGGATGTGGCCGCCAAGGCCGAGGCCGGCGCGGTGATCCTGGCGATGCTGCCGGATACCGGCGAGCGCTACTTCTCCACGCCGTTGTTTGCCGATATCAACGAGGGATCGGACGACGACTGGCTGGCCGGCCTGCCGTAACCGCGGTTACTTAACCCGTCAGCAACGCGAAGGCCGCCTATGCGGCCTTCGTGCTTTTCTGTGTCCGCGAATCGCGCCGGATGAGACGGCAAGAGCGCAGACTGCAGCTGTGTCCGGCGCGGCGGTAGCCATCACATTTTTCTCATACATCGCAATGGAAGATCACGGCCATGAACATTGAAGTCTGGCAGGGCGACATTACCGAACTGGCGGTTGACGTCATCGTCAACGCAGCCAATGAAACCCTGCTTGGCGGCGGCGGCGTGGACGGTGCAATCCATCGGGCCGCAGGCCCCGGCCTGCTGCGCGAATGCGAGCAGCTACCCGAGCTGCGTGCAGGCGTGCGCTGCCCCACGGGGGAGGTGCGTGCAACGGCCGGGTACAACCTGCCTGCCCGGCACGTATTCCATACCGTCGGCCCGGTGTGGCGCGATGGCCGCCATGATGAAGCGGCGTTATTGGCCAACTGCTATTGGCAATCGCTGCGACTGGCCGAGCAGATGGGGCTGGAATCGATCGCGTTCCCGGCAATCAGTTGCGGTGTGTACGGCTACCCGCTGCACCAGGCGGCGGTCATTGCCGCCACCGAGACCATGACCTGGCAAAAGAGCCACACGCGGCCTTCGCGGATCGTGCTGGTGGCCTACAACGCAGCGGCGTTCAAGATCTATCAGCAGGCCTTGGCCAGTGCTGCGCCGACGCAGGAGCAGGCGGGCTCTGTACTGGCGTCGTTTGCGGGTGGGTTTGCGCCTGCGCATTGAGGTTTTGGCTGCTCAACGGCCAAGCAAAAGCAAAAACTACCCCTCCCCAGCCCTCCCCTTGCCTTCGGCAAAGGGAGGGGGCCGTTTGTGCAGGTCGGGCAGATCGCAGGTAGCCGCTTTTGCCCTCCCTTTCGCGCAGCGAAGGGGAGGGTTGGGGAGGGGTAGCTCTTGGCAGCAGGCCCATCACCCCAACTCACCACCCACCCCATAAACCCAGGCATCGAAGAACCCCTGCAGTGAGCGCCCGGCAGCACGCTCCATCGCCTGCTGGAAATCCGCCGTCACCACCGAGCGCCCATCATTGGCCTGCGTGTATTCGCGCAGTCCGCGCCAGAACAGCTCCTCGCCCAATTCCATGCGCAAACGGTGCAGCACATACGCACCCTTCCTGTAGACCACCGCACGATCATCGGCGCTGGGTTTGTTCCAATCCGGATACACCAACGGCCGATCAGCGCCCTTCTCACGCAGCGCCAACACCCGTTGCTCCCAGCCCTGCACCATCGCCTGATAGGCGGCTTCGCCCTGCGCCTGCTGTAACCACGCAGCCGTCATGAAGTTGGCGAAACCTTCGTTGAGCCAGAAATGCTCCCAGCTCGCACAGGTCACGCGTACGCCCCACCATTGATGCGCGGCTTCGTGGGCCATCAAGCCAGTCTGGGTGGGATCATCCAGCACGCTTTTGCCATAGGCCTCCGACATCACCGACAGACCGGCCATTTCCTGACCGATTGTGTTGGCGACCAGCGCCTGCCGATAGTCGCCTTCATAGGCCAGGCCTGCGCGTGCAGCGAAGAAGTCGAGCATGTCGTCAGTGGCGGCGAACAGCTGCTGCAGTTCGGCCTCGGAACGGTCCTTCGAATAGAACTGCAGGCGCCCCTGCTGTGCGTGCTGGTAGGGGCCGGCAACAAAGCCATAGACAAACGCGGGCGTTGGTTTGCGCAGCTGCCAACGGTGTTCGATGCGACCATCACCAAGCAGGCGCGATGGCAGCTCATCGCCAACCGCCGTCGCATGCAGGTTGCGAGGAAGCCGTAGTGCCAACTGCAACGTAGCGCGCTCATCCGGCGCGTCCACCGACGGCATCCATTGGCTGGTGGAGAATATCGTGTAGACCTCGTTGCGCTCGGCGGCGAACTCCAGACCAAAGCGCGGTTCTCCGCGGAAATGTACACGTACGCTGCCTTGCTGGCCCGCGGTCAACGTCGCTGCAAGGCTGATGGTCAGCGTTCCATCGGTCTGCTGGAAGCTGAGCGGCTTGTCATTCTGTGTGACCAAATCGACGACCAGCCCACCACTGTCCAGGACCAGCTGATGCAGTGGGGCGGTGGCGTCGAAGCGCACCAGGGTTTCACCCTGCAGCTGACCGACTGCGATATCCAGATCCAGGCTGGTTGCATAGTGCTGGATATCGAAATCGCGTGGCTCCGCAGCGAAGGCGGATGCGGTCAGGGCCGATGCCAATAGTCCCAGCGCAATTCTGCGGTGCATCGGATCATTCCAGAGCAAAACCCGATTGTAGGCCGCCGAGCTTGTGGGAGCGGCGTAAGCCGCGAAGCTGGCAAGGCTACAGCCGCCAAGATGCTTGCAATTGCGGCCAACGTGGCAGTTTGTTTTGCATCAGCTTCGCGGCTTATGCCGCTCCCACAAAAAAAAAACAAAAGCAGAGCAAAACAAAACGCCGGCTTTTGGCCGGCGTTTTGTTCAACTCACGCAGCTTGGCGTATCAGCCTTCCCACTTGCCCTGTGCTGCCAGGCCGTTTTCCTTGGCACGCTCGAACACGGTCTTCTGTGCGGCAGCGTAGTTGCCCTTCATGTCCTTGGCCCACAGCTTCAGTGCAGCCTGCTGCATGGCGCGGCCGTAGGAGAAGCTCAGCGGCCACGGCAAGGTGCCAACCTGGTTCATGGCATTGAGGTGAGCGGTGGACTGCTCGTCGCTCTGGCCACCGGACAGGAACACCACGCCCGGCAGGATCGCCGGCACGGTCGACTTCAGGCACATCACGGTGGACTCGGCCACTTCCTCGACATCCACCTGCTCGTCGCAGGTCTTGCCCGGGATGACCATCGAAGCCTTCAGGATGGTGCCTTCCAGCACCACGTTCTGCTGGTACAGGGCGTCGAACAGCGAACGCAGGGTGGCTTCGGTGACTTCGTAGCAGGTCTCGATGTCGTGGTCGCCGTCCATGATCACTTCCGGCTCGACCATCGGCACCAGGCCGCATTCCTGGCACAGGGCGGCATAACGGGCCAGCGCGTGGGCGTTGGACTCGATGCAGGTGCCCGACGGCATGCTTTCGCCGATGTTGATCACCGCACGCCACTTGGCGAAGCGCGCGCCCAGCTTGTAGTACTCCTGCAGGCGCTCACGCAGGCCGTCCAGGCCTTCGGTCACCAACTCACCGGGGCAGCCGGCCAGCGGGTGCGCACCCTTGTCGACCTTGATGCCCGGGATCATGCCGTTGTCGGCCATGTACTTGGCGAACGGCACGCCGTCCTTGGTCGACTGGCGGATGGTTTCGTCGTACAGGATGGCGCCGGAGATGTGCTCGTTGAGCTTCGGCGTGGTCAGCAGCAGTTCGCGGTAGGCACGACGGTTTTCTTCCGTGTTCTCGATGCCGACGCTTGCGAAGCGCTTGGCAATCGTACCGGTGGATTCGTCAATGGCGATGATGCCCTTGCCCGGGGCGACCATGGCCTGGGCGGTTTCAGCCAGCAGTTCGATGCTCATGAGGTTCCTGTGACAGCGTGCGGGAAAACCTGGATTATAGCCCGGCACGCTCACCGGCTGGCTGCCCGCAAGGTCTGGAATCGGTTTCAGGCTGTCAGGTCAGGACAAAACCTGTCCGCTCCGATCAACTTCTGACCGGAGCGGTGGCGTGTTGCTGGCGTCGCTTACAGGTCGCCCAGACCGCTGGCGCGGCCGTCGTTGCCCACTTCCAGCAGGCGCAAGGTGTTGGTGGCGCCATGGGTTTCCATGTGCTCGCCACTGGTGAACACCACGCGATCACCCGCCTGCAGCAGGTTGGACTCGACCAGCAGGCGGATGCTGCCGCGCGCGGCTTCACGCGGGGTGAAACCACGGCTGTCGAAGTTGATCGGGAACACATCACGCATCAACGCCATCTGCCGGCGCGCACCGTCATGGCGGGTGACCGCGTAGATCGGCGACTTGGCGCGGAAGCGCGACAGGTAACGCGCGGTACCACCGGATTCGGTCATCGCCACGATGGCGCGCACGCCCACGTGCTGGGACAGGAACATGGTGGCCATGGCGATGGCCTGGTCGGCACGTTCCAGGTTGCGCGGCGAGGCATTGAAGTCGGTCTCGGTCTGGAACTGGCGCTCGGCGCCCAGGCAGATACGGGCCATCGCCTCGACCGCCTTGACCGGGTAGGCACCGGCCGCGGTTTCGGCCGACAGCATCACCGCGTCGGTGCCGTCGATGACCGAGTTGGCCACGTCCAGCACTTCGGCGCGGGTCGGGATCGGGCTTTCGACCATCGACTGCAGCATCTGCGTGGCAGTGATGACCACCTTGTTCTGCGCCAGCGAGGCCTTGATGATCTTCTTCTGCAGGCCCGGCAGCTCGGCGTCGCCGATCTCCACGCCCAGGTCACCGCGCGCCACCATCACCACATCGCTGGCGTCGACGATCTCTTCCAGGTTCTCGATGGCTTCGGTGCGCTCGATCTTGGACACCAGCGCCGCGTCGCAGCCGTGCTGCTGGGCGATGGCACGGGCATCGTTCATGTCCTGCGCGTTGCGGCAGAACGAGACGGCGATGAAGTCCACGCCGATCTTGGCAACGATGCCGATCAGTTCCTTGTCACGCTCGGTCAACGCACCCAGCGACAGGCCGCCGCCCTGCTTGTTCAGGCCCTTGCGGTCGGACAGCACGCCGTCGTTGAGCACGGTGTTGATGATGCGCTCGCCCTGCACTTCCACCACCTGCAGCTGCATCAGGCCGTCGTCGAGCAACAGCACGTCACCCGGGCCCACGTCCTGCGGCAGGCCGAGGTAGCTCACGCCCACCTGGCTGGCGTCGCCGGCCGGCGCATTGGCGCTGGCGATCAGATCAAAGCGGTCACCGGCCTTGAGCATGACCTTGCCTTCGGCAAAGCGCTCGATGCGGATCTTCGGGCCCGGCAGGTCGGCCAGGATGCCCACTTCCACGCCCACGCGCTGGGCAGCGGCACGCACATCGGCAGCACGCTTGGCCTGGCCGGACGGATCACCGTGGGAGAAGTTCAGGCGCACCACGTTGACGCCGGCGCGGAACAGATCGTCCAGCACACCCGGCGCGTCAGTTGCCGGCCCGAGGGTGGCGAGGATCTTGGTGCGGCGCTGACGTTCAATCATTGTGCGTGGTCTCCCTAGTAGACCGCCGAAAGTAGCACATCCATTGCATGACAACGATGTCGCATACGATTTCATACGACACTTTCTGCTGTGTCCCAAAGACAAGCCAGACAGCCGATCTGGACATACCGTACGGTATGACAACGCAGGACCTGCGGCTGACTTGCCCAGGTCAATACGCCAGGGGGATAGCTCAGCACGCGAATGTTGCTGTTGCGTGTTGGCTTTAGAGATTTCTGTGCTGCTTCGCAGCAAAGAAATTGGCTGGAGACACGCCGGGGACATTGTGTGACAAGTGGCGCGACCAGCGCGAACGTCCGGGGCCTTCCCCCTGAGGCCTCTCGGATCGTCATTCCCGCGCAAGCGGGAATCGCTCTTGGCTCTTGGCTCTTGGCTCTTGGCTCTTGGCTCTTGGCTCTTGGCTCTGGGCTCTGGGCTCTGGGCTCTTGGCTTTCGTCCTTTTCGACTCGCCGCAACATCCCGAGTCAAAAGCCAAAAGCGATTCCCGCCTGCGCGGGAATGACGAATCTTTTTCTTTACTCAAGACTTCGCGGCTCCGGCTACCTGAGCCGCGAAAACCCCAAGCCCATCAATCAGCCACGCAGCACCGTCGCCAACGCATCCGGCGTAGCCACCACCGCCCCAGCCCCGGCAGCCTGCAGTTCCTCGCGGCCGCCAAACCCCCACAGCACGCCAACATTGCGCATGCCGTGGTGACGCGCACCTTCGATATCCATGCGCCGGTCGCCGATCATCCAGCACGTTGCCGGCTGCAGCTGCAGGCGCTGCAGGGCCTCGGCGATCAGTTCCGGCTTGTGGCTGCGCGAGCCGTCCGGCGTGGCGCCGATGATGTCCTCAAAACAGCTGCCGAACGGCAGATGCTCGACGATGCGACGGGCATGCGGCTCGTTCTTGGCGGTGACCACCGCCAGCCGATGGCCAGCCGCATGCAAGCCCTGCACGACCTCGCCGATACCGACGTAGATCGCATGCTCCTGCCAGCCCAGCACGTCAAAGCGCTCGCGGTACAGCTCAACGGCCCGCTCCACCCGTTCAGCGTCGCCGAATACCGGTGTGAAGCTGGTACGCAGCGCCGGGCCGATCCACTTGCGCAGTTCGGCATCGGCCGGCACCGGCTGGTCCATCTTTTCCAGCGCATAGGCCACGCAGCGGGTGATGCCGACGGCCGAGTCAATCAGCGTGCCGTCGAGATCGAAGAAGAACACATCGCGGCTCACGCGCCGCGAGCCTCCAGCGCTGCCACCGCCGGCAAGGTCTTGCCCTCCAGGAACTCCAGGAACGCGCCACCACCGGTGGAGATATAGCTCACTTCCTTGGCGATGCCGTACTTGTCCACGGCTGCCAGGGTGTCACCACCGCCGGCAATCGAGAACGCCTTGGAGCTGGCGATGGCCTTGGCCAGCGCTTCAGTACCCTTGCCGAAGGCGTCGAACTCGAACACGCCGACCGGGCCGTTCCAGACCACGGTGCCCGCCTTGGCGATCAGCTCGGCGTACTGTGCAGCGGTCTGCGGGCCGATATCCAGGATCATGTCGTCGGCACCCACGGCATCCACGGCCTTGATCGTGGCCGGGGCGTCAGCGGCAAATGCCGGTGCCACCACCACGTCGGTCGGCAGCGGGATTTCGGCGCCGCGGGCCTTGGCATCGGCGTCGATCTTGCGCGCGGTGTCGAGCAGGTCGTTCTCGACCAGCGACTTGCCCACGCCATGGCCTTCGGCCGCGATGAAGGTGTTGGCGATGCCGCCACCGACGATCAGCTGATCCACCTTGCCAACCAGGCTGGACAGCAGCTCCAGCTTGGTCGAGACCTTGGAGCCGGCCACGATCGCCAGCAACGGGCGCGCCGGCTTGGCCAGCGCCTTGTCCAGCGCATCCAGCTCGGCCATCAGCAGGGGGCCGCCGGCCGCGACCGGGGCAAAACGAATCACGCCATGGGTCGAGGCCTGGGCGCGGTGGGCGGTACCAAAGGCATCCATCACGAACACATCGCACAGCGCGGCGTACTTCTGCGACAGCGCCTCATCGTCCTTGCCCTCGCCCACGTTCATACGGCAGTTTTCCAGCAGCACGATCTGGCCCGGGGCCACGTCCACGCCGTCCACCCAGTCCTTGACCAGCGGCACGTCCACGCCCAGCAGCTCGGACAGGCGCTTGGCCACCGGCGCCAGCGAGTCGGCCTCGCTCCACACGCCTTCCTTGGGGCGGCCCAGGTGCGAGGTGACCAGCACCGCAGCGCCCTTTTCCAGCGCCAGCTTCAGGGTCGGCAACGAGGCAGTGATGCGCTGCTCGGAAGTGATCCGACCGTTCTCGTCGATCGGCACGTTCAGATCCTGGCGGATCAGTACGCGCTTGCCGGAAAGGTCGAGGTCGGTCATGCGAACGATGGACATGGCAGGATCAGCTCCGCAGAGTGTGGGGAAACCGCAATTCTCGCCCGCCCTGCCTGCAGGGGCAAACCCAAGGTGCACCGGATGTCGCCACGCCTGCCGCAACCCGAGCTGTCCAGCCCCCGCCTGCGCCTGCGCGAGGTCCGTGCCAACGACGCGCCAGCACTGTTCGCCATCCACAGCCACCCGCAGGTGATGCGCTACTGGAGCTACCCAGCCTGGACCGAACTGGCACAGGCCGAACAGAAGATCGCCGACATCCAGCGCCAGCGCCGAGAGGAGGACATCCTGATATGGGCGATCGCGGATGCCACCAGTGATCTTTTGATTGGCAGTAGCGCGGTGTTCTACCTGAACCTGGAACAAGGCCGCGCCGAGATCGGCTACAGCCTGCATCCCGACTGGCAGGGCCGCGGCCTGGCCAGCGAAGCGCTGCAACTCGTGTTGGGCTACGTGTTCGACAACCTGGGGCTACGCCGCATCGAGGCCGACATCGACCCACGCAACCTGCCCTCCTGTCGCCTCGTCGAAAGACTCGGTTTCGTCCGCGAAGGCCTGCTCCGCGAACGCTGGCACGTAAACGGCGAAATCTGCGACAGCGCCATCTACGGCCTGCTGAGCAAGGATTTCCGGCTATAGAGCCGTGTCGACTCCCCGTAATTCAATACCAGGCTAAATTAGAGGTTTCCGGTTCGTGGTACTGACGAAATTCGGCGGGTGTCAGCCCGCCGAGGCTGTCGTGAGGTATCTCGGTGTTGTAATCGGCCAACCACTGCTCTGCCTGTTCGCGTACTTCTCCGAGATTGCGGAAGACGTGCATATCCAGAACACCACGTCGGAAGCTGCCATTGAAGCGTTCGATGAAGCCGTTCTGCATCGGTCGTCCTGGCTCGATGAAGTCCAGCGCGATGCGCCTGCGCTCGGCCCATTCCGCCAGCGCCAAGGCGATGAATTCGGGACCGTTGTCCAGGCGAAGCTTTGCGGGATAGCCGCGCCACGCCGCAATTCGTTCCAAAGTGCGGATGACCCATGTAGCCGGTAAATTGAGATCAACTTCGATGGCCAAAGCCTCGCGGCTGAAATCGTCGATTACGTTGAATGTCCGGAACCGTCGCCCATCCCAAAGTGCGTCGGACATGAAGTCAATCGACCAGCTGCCGTTGATCGGCTCACCGGCCACCAACGGCATCGGATGTCGGGTTGGAATACGCTTCTTTCCTCGTCGACGCTGATTGAGCTTCATAAGGCAGTACACACGCCAGACACGCTTGTGATTCCATACCAAACCGCGGCGACGAATCAGTTGAAACAGCTTGCCGAAGCCGCGCTCCGGAAAACGCCCAGAGAGCTCAGCCAATAACGCGATAACCTCTTCGTCCCGATGCGGTCGATGGCGGTAGCGTGCCGTCGATCGTGGCATTCCAATCGCCGCACAGGCCCGGCATTCGCTCCAGCCGTGGCGGTCCTGCAGCCAGGCCAAGAGCGGGCGCTTGTGGGCCGGGTCTAAAGTTTTTTTGCAATCAAGTCTTTCAACGCATGATTCTCCATCGCCAGCTCGGCATACATCCGCTTGAGCTTGGCGTGCTCGGCTTCAACGTCGCGGAGCCGCTGCACGTCAGAAGCTTCCATGCCACCGTACTTGGACTTCCAGACATAGTAGGTCGCTTCAGAAATGCCAAGCTCACGGCAGACATCCTTGACCTGCCTTCCAGCCTCAACCTGCTTCAACGTCGTAACGATCTGACTCTCAGTGAATTTGCTCTTGTGCATCGGCTGTCTCCTTGGGGCTAGTTTGCCCGGAGACCTCTAAGAATGCCTGGATCAAGTTTACGGGAAGGGGACACAGGCACTTGAGCAGGGCCTGTTCATAACCGCCACTGGCCTCGAAGACGATGCGCTGACACGGCATCTGCTGCAGCCAAACCACCAGCTCGGCCAAGCCGACTGCTGAATTGGCAAAAATTCTGCCTTGCTCCTGCGGCAGAACATGGACCACCAACTCCAACTTGGCGACATCGATACCCACATAGCTGCTCATCATCGGCTCCTGTTGTAGGCTGACAATGAGGGCGCTCCCCCGATCCCATGCTTGTACAGTTCGGACTCGTATCCGATCAGCTGTTCGTGCGGCGCCCCAACTCCTACACGTGCTTGCACGCACCGCGTCGTAACGGGCTGCCGCACTCCGCTCTCAACCGCAATTTACTCATCTGGCAGACACAAGCGACGTCAGCCACGAAGCAGATAAACCAATAGAGCAAAAGCCCCCCTCCCCGGCCCTCCCCTTCGCTGTGCGAAAGGGAGAGAGTCAGGTCGGTCGGGCGTACCGGGAAAGCCTCTGCCGAGCATGGCTCGGCACTACCTCAGGTCTCTTTCTTTTCTGCGCGGCTGCTGCGAATCAGGCTGAACGCAAAGCCCGCGACCGCCAACGCACCCAGTACCAATACCACCCACAGCACGATGTTCTTCCAATCACGCGGTGCCTCGGCCCGCTGATAGGCAGCATCACCGGCACGCTGCACTCCGACCCCCAGCGTCGCTGCGGCAGGCTGCCATTGCGCGCCGTTGTGTGCGCGCAAGGCCGCCAACATAGGGTCCAACGCTGCCTGCGCCTTGCCTTCATCCGCGCTGCCTGCAACCAGCAGGTAAGGCGCACGCCCCTGTGCAAGAAACACCACGCTGCCGGGGCGATAGCCCAGACGCAACGCTGGCGCGGCAGCAGGTACCGCTCCAGGCTCGGCCTGCAGACGCCACTGCCGGTCATCAACGATGCCCGAGGTCTCCAACGGCGGCGAGCGCTGTTGCTTGCCAGCCTGACTCAGGTTCCACGCGTTCCAGCCACTGGTCAGCGTCTGCCAGACCGGTTCACCGTTGTCAGCGCGCGTGCGGTCTTCATCGCGACTGGATACCGTCCAGCTCACCGCGCTGTTCGGCGGCATCACCACATCCAGGCGCTGCACCGGGAATCGACCCTGCAGGCGGTACAGATAGCCATCCTGGCCATTGCCACCGGCTGCCGCCTGCAATTCCTGCCATTGCCAGTCGCCGACCTCGACCGCATCGGCGAATTCACCCCGCAGACCCTGCAGCTGCGGCGCGCCGCTGCGCTGCAGAGGGACCAGACGCAGATAGCGGAGGCCCGATTCAACCTTGATGCCGTTGCTGCGCAGCTCGTTGCCCTGGTTGCGCAATTGCACCAGCCGCACCTGCGGATCCAGCACCTGCCAGCCGCGCAGGTCGTCGCTGCCTTCGAGGCGATAGCCAAGATCCAGCGTCGCTGCGGCGTCACTCCAATCCACCAGCAGTTTGTGCAGCTTGCCTGCCTCGCCACCAAGATCGATCAGCCATACCGGATCAGCGCTACCAGCCACAGGCGCCGCGCCCACGGAATTGCGGATCGACACCACTTTGCCAGCGGTATCGCGTTCCACCACGACGCTCAGGTCGTCATCACCGCCGACGCTGGCCGCAGGCAATGCAAACCATTGCAACGGGGCGATACGCACTGCGCCGCCGAGTGGCACTGCGGCGGCGTACACCACACTGGCCACCGGCTTGCCATCGGCATCGATCACCCGCACATCGCGCAGGTCGCGCCAGTGCACAGCCGAATACACGGATGCATCCAACGGCACCCGGTAGGCGCCAGCATCCGGCTGCGACAGCTGCAGCGGCCATTGCCGGGCAAAGTCATCGGCTGCGACAGCACTGAAAGGCAGCAACGCCAGTACCAGCAGGCGCTTGATCATACGGTTGTTTCCTCATTGTTTGTTTCAGCACCTGAGCGTCGTGGCGGCGCTGGCGCCAGCCAGCCGACCAGGGTGCACAGCAGACCGTAGGCGATGAAGGCACCGATACCCAGCAGATCGCCAAGATTGCCGCGATCGATCAGCAGCAGTTTTGCCAGCACCACACTCATCAGGATCGCACCCGCCAACCACAGACCCCATTGGCCGCGCCGCGAGCCGCTGATCCAGCCAATCACACCCAGCAGGCTCCAGACCACGGTCAGGCTGGTCTGCGCCAATTTGGTGCCAAGCAGACTGTCGCTCCACGGCACATCACCCCAGTGATGCACGGCGCGCAGCGTCATCACCGTCACCAGCACCAGCGCGGCGACTGCCGTGCCCACCAATTGCATCGGCAATACCGACCCGCTGCCGTTCTGCCGCAGGCGCATCGCCAGCAGCACAAGCAGCGCGATCTCGGCCAGTTCCAGCGGGTTGAGTACGACAATCCAAGGTAGCGGCGCAGCCGACCCGGCGCTGGCCAGCGAACCCATCCACCACAGCCCCAGCGCAGCAAACACCGCCACCTGCAAGGCCGCACGATAGCGATCGAAGGCCGCACCCAGCGGCTGCGACAACCACGTCCAGCGATACATCGACAGCACGGCCAACAACAGCCAGGGCAGCGCCAGCAACATGCCCACCCAGCCCTCGGCCAGCGCGAAGCGGTCGCCGATATGCCAGGCCAGCAGCGACAGTACCGTCGGCCACAGCAGCCACCAGGCCAGCTGCGCCAACCCGGCGACCACACCACTGCCTGCGCGCAGGCACATCAGGCTGCGCACACCCAGCGCCGCGAATACCGCCCATGCCACCGCGCCATAGCCGGCAAACGGCTGGCCGTATTCGGACACCTGCAGGAAGGCCACCGGGAAGGCCAGCAGCAGCGCCGCCAGCGTGGTCAAGGAAAGCGCCAACGCCGGCGCACGTCGTTGCACTTCCGCCGCCAGCCAGCCGGTCACGCCGAGCAGCAGCAACACCGCATGCAGGCGACTGTCGACCTCGACAAAATCGCCGATCTCCAGGATCACATTGCCCAACCACCAGGCCAACGCCCACAGGTAGGCAACGGTTGCGACCTGCAGATTGCCTGCACTTCGGTACCACCATGCCGTGGCGAAGCCGGCGACGGCGATCAGCAAGGCGCCCATGAAGGCGGCGTTGGCGATGGCAATCGTCGCGCCGAGATGACTGCCCGACACGCCAATCGCCAGGGCCGCGGCTGCAGCCAGTTGCAGACCAATACCGGTCCAACGGGCCAGTCGACGGTCCTGGGTCAAGCCCAACCAGACCAGCCCCGCGCCTTCCAACGCGAATACCGATGCAGTTGCCTTGGCCGACAAGGCCAAAGGCACCGCCAAGGTGGCGAATCCGACCGCGAGAATGGCGTAGCCGCGCGCCAGTACATTCATGCGCGCGTTGTTGATCAAGGCGCGTGCCAATACTGCGTACAACGCCGCCACACCCAACGCACAGAACGCCAGGGGCATGCGATCACCATGCAGCAACGCCGCCTGCAACGAGAATGCGACCAGCGGCGTACCAAACAGCAGGCAGCCATCGATACGCGCACTGCCGGCGCTACTGGCCTTGCGGGCATACAGCAATGGCAGCAACAGATAGAACACGAAGAACAGCACCAGGAACGGCTCGGTGCTGTTGAAATTGGCCGGGGTGTACTTCAACACGCCCCAGGCCGTGCCAATGCCCCAGGTGAAGACAAACCCCAGCAGGTTGAGGATGCGCCATGGCCGCACCCAGGCGATGGCGAAGATGCCGGCGTTGAGCAGTGCGTAGTATGAGAACAGGGCGACATGGTTGCCGCTGCCATCCGACAACCAGATCGGCGCCATGAAACCGGCCAGAACGCCGAGGATGGCCAGCGTCCTGCTCTCCTGCAGCACCGCCATCACCGACAGTCCGGCAATCAGCACCACGCTCAATGCAAATGCAGCGCCAGTTCCGATCATCCCGTAGTTCTTGCAGGCGGAAAACACCACCAGCAACAGGATGCCGATCATGCCGCCCTGCATCGCCAGGGCGAAGGTGCGGTGGCTCTCGCGCTTGCGCCAGGCGAACACCAGACCCGCCAGGGCTGCGGCACTGATGCCCGCCAAACGCAGGCTCGGCGGCACCACGAACCAACCTTGGTCGCTTGCATACTTCAGCAAAGCGGCGACGCCCGCCAGCAGCACCAGCATGCCGACCTTGACCGGCACGTTGCCGCTGGTCAGCCATTGCTTGGCGTAGGCAAGCGCACGCTCGATGAAGTTGGGTTCGGATGGTTCCACCGGCTCGGCAGGCGTCCAGGTCCGCTCCGGCGACGGCTCGCGACGCGGCTCGGCTGCCAGTGGATCGAGCGGATCTGGCCTGGGCGGCAGCGGCGGTGGCGCTGGCGAGGCAGCAACGGGCTCGGCTGCATGCGATGGAGATGCAACCGCCACCGGTTCGACAGCGGAGTGATCTGAATCGACCTCAGGCTCGGGCTCCGCCCAGGTGTAGGGCCGTATCGCTTCGGCGCGCTGCCTGCGAGGTGCGGCTTCGGTCTCGCCAGCATCCAGTCGCTCTTCCAGCGCTGCCACGCGGCGCTTGAGCGAGGACACCGATACCAGGGCAGCCACCAGCAACACCGGCATCGCCAGTGCGGCCAGTACCAGCAGCACTATCAACAACACCCAACCCTCGTCCATTGATCATCCTTGTGCACCTGAACGTGCAGCATCACCTTATCGGGGCCACCTGAAAACGCAAGATGCGCCCAGTCAGCTTCCGCCCGCTCCGGCAGTGCAATGGCGCTGGCCCAAGCGTATGAGCCACGTTGAGCCCCAGACCGTACTTTTGTGGGCGCGGCGTAAGCCGCGAAGCCGGCACCTCATCAGATGGCATGGATACCAAGGGCTTCAGCGTCCCCAGCTTCGCGGCTTACGCCGCTCCCACACCGAACAATCCCCCGCAACCCTGGCATCTGTTTGGTAGTCGAGTGGGCAGCATCAGCCTTGCAGCGAGACTTCCCCAGCATCACGCTGGCGATCATCGAATTCAGCGCGCGCCTGATCCATCTGTGGCTGGTGTGCCCAAGCCCATTGCAGCAAGGCATCCACCGGCTGCAGCAGCGATTGCCCCAGCGCGGTCAGTGCATAGTCCACCTGTGGCGGCACCGTCGGATAAACACGCCGGCTGACCAGCCCATCCCGCTCCAGGCCACGCAGCGTGCGCGCCAACATGCGTGGCGATACACCGCTCAGTTCACGCCGCAGTTGATTGAAGCGGCGCGCTTGTCCGCGCAGTGCGATGACCGCCAACAGACTCCATTTTTCGCCGACGCGGTCGAGCAGCAGACGCATCTGCTGGCAATACGCGGCGTCTTCACCCGCTGCTGGTCCAGTATCACCGGTGTGACTTGCTGCCATCGACGTGCCTCCTTGTGGCCTGGAACCGCGCACCCATCAATAGAGCATGACCACGCAGCCCGGCGCCAGCCCGGCGCGTTCCCCACACGCCCAAAGGAGTCCCCGATGTCCGCCCTGATCCTTCGCAACGAACCGCTGGGCCGCCCGTGGCCAGGCACCGATCCGTTCCTGTTCTGCGCCCATCACCTGGATCAGTATCCGCAGGCCACCGCCGAACAGGGCGTGGATATGCGTCAGCTGGGTGGGCGTGAACTTGGCCACGACTTCAGTGGCAAGGACGGCTTCAGCATGTACCACGGCGTCACCGTGCCGGGCTTCCCCGCCCACCCGCACCGCGGCTTTGAAACCATCACCATCGTGCCGCAGGGGCTGGTGGACCACGCCGACTCGCTGGGCGCCACCGCGCGCTACGGCGATGGCGACGTGCAGTGGCTTACTGCCGGTGGCGGCACCCAGCATTCGGAGATGTTCCCGCTGCGTTCGCGTGAACACGGCAATCCGCTGGACCTGTACCAGATCTGGCTGAACCTGCCGCCGCAGAGCAAGATGGCCGAGCCGGAGTTCGTGATGCTGTGGAACGAGAACATTCCCAGATACCGCATCGACGGCGTCGAGGTAAAGGTGATTGCCGGGCGCTATGAACCGCAGGAGCCGGGCCATGCCGAACTGTTGCCGCTGGCACCTGGGCGCAGTTCCTGGGCGGCCAATCCGCAGGCCGATGTCGCGGTCTGGCAGATCACCCTGCAACCCGGTGCCTCGGTGATCCTGCCGCCGGCGAACGCGCAAGGCACGCGCCGCACGCTGTACTTCCACGACGGCAAACAGCTGCAGGTGGCGGGTGATGCGATCAGCGGCCCGCGCTTGCTGGAAGTGGTTGCTGGCAGCGCGTTGCCGCTGCACAACGGCGGCGATGACGTGGTGCAGATCCTGCTGCTGCAGGGCGTACCGATCGGTGCGCCGGTGGTGGCCTATGGCCCGTTCGTGATGAATACCGCCGAGGAGATCGAGCAGGCGCGGCGGGATTACGGGCGTACCCAGTTTGGTGGCTGGCCGTGGTCCAGCCATGGCCCCGTGCATCCGGCTGGTCAAGGGCGGTTTGCCAAGCATCCGGGCAAGGATGCGATTGAGTTGCCGCCGGTGAAGTAAGCCCGAGCAGCGATTGTGCGGTCTGCAACGCCATGTAGCCCGGGTAAGCGCAGCGCACCCGGGGCATCCTCCCGTGCAGATCATTGCCGCAGGCTTTTCAACCCTCTCCAATCCCGGGTGCGCTGCGCTTACCCGGGCTACGGAGCTACGGATCTGGAGCGCAGGCCAGCGCCAGAGCAAAGCACCCCTCCCAACCCTCCCCTTCACCTTTGGTGAAAGGGAGGGCTTGAGCCAGAGCAAGCGCAACAGCATCCCGTGCCCTTCGCCTTCGGCGTAAGGGAGGGCTCAGACGCAGAACGGGCGCCTTTCGGCGCCCGTTCTGTTTGCAGCTATTGCGTGGCTCAGGCGGCGACGACGCGCACCATCTCCAGGCACTTGTTGGAATAGCCCCACTCGTTGTCGTACCAGCTGACCAGCTTGACGAAGGTGCCGTCCAGGGCGATACCGGCTTCGGCGTCGAACACGGAGGTGTGGGTCTCGCCACGGAAGTCGGTGGCAACCACCTTGTCTTCGGTGTAACCGAGGATACCCTTCAGCGCGCCTTCGCTCTGTGCCTTCACTTCGGCGCAGATTTCAGCGTAGGTGGCTTCCTTCTCCAGCTCGACGGTCAGGTCAACCACCGACACGTCCGAGGTCGGCACGCGGAAGCTCATGCCGGTCAGCTTCTTGTTCAGTTCCGGGATCACCACGCCGACGGCCTTGGCCGCACCGGTGGAGGACGGAATGATGTTTTCCAGGATGCCGCGGCCGCCGCGCCAATCCTTGTTGGACGGGCCGTCAACGGTCTTCTGGGTAGCGGTGGCAGCGTGCACGGTGGTCATCAGGCCGCGCTTGATGCCCCACTTGTCGTTGATGACCTTGGCCAGCGGGGCCAGGCAGTTGGTGGTGCACGAGGCGTTGGAGACGATGCTCTGGCCAGCGTAGGTTTTGTGGTTCACGCCGAACACGAACATCGGCGTGTCGTCCTTGGACGGGGCCGACAGGATCACCTTCTTGGCGCCCGCGTCCAGGTGCTTCTGCGCGGTTTCCTTGGTCAGGAACAGGCCGGTGGATTCGATCACCACGTCCACGCCCACTTCGTCCCACTTCAGGTTGGCCGGATCGCGCTCCTGGGTCAGGCGGATCTTCTTGCCGTTGACCAGCAGGTCGCTGCCCGACACTTCCACGTCGGCCTTGAAACGGCCATGCACGGAGTCGTACTTGAGCATGTAGGCCAGGTAATCCGGCTCCAGCAGATCATTGATGGCCACGATCTCGATGTCGTTGCCGAAGTTCAACACTGCCGAACGCAGCACATTGCGTCCGATGCGACCGAAACCGTTGATGCCGACCTTGATTGCCATGTTCACAAGCTCCTGCAGCCGCAAAACCGTTGCGGCGGGGGTGGAAAGGGGACGCCATTCTAGCAGGACAGTTGCCCACCCCGTGGCCGTCCGCCGAACCTCCCCAGCTGAGCGCCAGCTGAGCGCAAACACCTGTTTGATCAGGATCAAAGCGGTACCCGGGCGCGGACCGGACACTGGCGCCACCTCCACCAAGCAACGGAATTACACATGCGCAAGACCTCCGCCCTGCTGCTCTCCGCCATGGCCGCCGCCGTGTCCCTGGCTGCCGCCGCCCCCGCCATGGCCCAGTCCAAGGGCGATTGGACCCTGGGCGTCGGCGTCCACGCGGTTGACCCGAAGTCCGATGCGGGCGATCTGAATGGCGCCGCGCTGGGTCTGGGCAAGCTGTCCACCAAGGTCGACAGCGACGTCAAGCCGACCATCACCTTTGAATACTTCGTCGCTGATAACGTCGGCATCGAGGTCCTGGGCGCACTGCCGTTCAAGCACGACGTCAGCATCGACGGCGTCGGCAAGGTCGGCGAAACCAAGCAGCTGCCGCCGGTGGTTTCGCTGCAGTACCACTTCGCCAACAGCAGCAAGGTCACCCCGTTCGTCGGCTTGGGCGTGAACTACACCAAGTTCTTCAGCACCGACAGCAAGGGCGCGCTGGCCGGCACCAAGCTGAAGCTGGAAGACTCGTGGGGCCTGGCTGCCCACGCCGGCCTGGACTTCGCCGTCAGCGACAAGGGCGCACTGCGCGTTGACATGCGCTGGGCCGACATCGACACCAAGGTGAAGGTCAACGGCAACAAGCTGGGTACCGCCAAGATCGATCCGCTGGTGTATGGCGTGGCGTACGTCTTCAAGTTCTGAGTCTGGCCATTGTCGATGGGTAGCTGAGCATTACCCTCCCCCAACGAGCACGTCCCCGGCCACCGCCGGGGGCGTGTTTCGCCATCTGGCGCACGCAGCGGCGGGCACTGCAGCCGTTAGAATGGCGGCATGAACAAGCTCCACCGTCTACTGATGCCAGCCTTGGGCATCGCCACCACCGTCATCGCAACCCTCCCCGGCCAGGCATTGGCGTGGGGCGCGCAGGGCCACCGCCTGGTCGCGCGCATTGCCGAAATCCGCCTGGATCCACAGGCCAGGGTCGAAATTGATCGCCTGCTGGCCAGTGAGCCGGGTGCGACCCTCAGCAATATCGCCCCATGGGCCGACCAGCTGCGTGCCAACGACCCCGACCTCGGCAAGAAGTCGGCGGGTTGGCACTACGTGAACATGGCAGAAGAAGACTGCATCTTCTCTCCGCCCACCCACTGCCGCAATGACGACTGTGTGGTGGGGGCCCTGAAGCAACAGAGCGCGCTGCTGGCCAATCGCCAACTCAATGATCGCGAACGCCTGCAGGCGCTCAAATTCGTCGTGCACCTGGTCGGCGATCTGCACCAGCCCCTGCATGCCGGTTATGGCCACGATCGCGGCGGCAATACCTATCAGCTGCAGTTCAACGGCCGCGGTACCAACCTGCATTCGGTCTGGGACAGTGGCATGTTCTACACGCTGCAGCTCAACGATGATCAATTCCTGCAGCGGCTGTTGGCGTTACCGGCACCGGCCGCCCGGCGCGCGCCGGATCTGCAGCGCGACCCCGCGCTGTGGGCCGAACAGACCTGCCGCATCGCCACACGCAAAGGCCTGTATCCAAGCGGCCACAAGATCGACGAGCGCTATACCGCTGTGTGGGAGCCGGTTGCCGAGGCCCAACTCCGCCTGGGAGGTGAGCAACTGGCCGCGCTGCTGAACCAGTTGCTCGATACTCCTTGAGAGAAACACGGCTGTAGCGAAGCAGGCCTGCACTCAGTGCAGGCCGTCCTGCCGCCGGACCTGCGGCCTGCCCTCCACCACTTCAAAGGTGAAGGCATAAGCCAGGGTTACCGGCACCGCCTCGATGCGTGAGGCACTGCTGCAGTCCCCGTTCGACGGCGCCCGTACACCGGCAGCGTAATGACAAACCGCAGCCGGCTCGAACAACCACCCGGATGTGGCGGCCAGCGCCGCCTGCAGCAGGCCTGCGTTGGCCGCATCACTTCCCGCACCGCAGGCCGAATGCGCCAGCAGCGGCGCACTGCGTTCCACCCGCCCCTGCGCATCGAGGATGACATTCACGCATACCGTAGTGGCATCCAGTGAACGCTTGGCGTACTCCGACGGCAGCACGGGATCATCGGCAGTCACTGCAACCGGCATGCGGAAGCTTTCCGTGGCGGCCAACTGATAGGGCTGTATTTCGCCTGCACCGCCGGACGACTCGGGCGTCAGCATCTGCCGGTGCTGGTTGAGGTTGAAACTGCTGCTCGCCTGCTCTTTCGCTGGCCGCGTCGTACAAGCTGCAAGCATCAGCACCACCAGCATCACCGCATGCCCGCGCACCTCAGCTCCTGCTCTGGGTTTCGGTGTAGTGCATTTCTTCTTCGTCCATATCAAACGAGATCGGCACCCGGATGGTGCCGGCGACCGGCTTGCCATCCTTCATCGCCGGCGTGAAACGCCACTGCCTTGCAGCAGCAATCGACACTTCCTCGAACACCCCCTTGGGATGCGCCTCGGCAACGACCACGTCGGTCGCCCGGCCTTCGGCATCCACCGTGATACGCAGCACCACCTTGCCACTGGTGCCACTGTCGATCGCAGCACGCGGATAGCTGGGCGGCGGCATCCGTCCGGCATTCGGCAAACCGACCTGCTCGGCCTTGCCGGAAGCTGCCGATGCGATGGCCGGGTCTCCTGCTGCCAACGCAACCGATCGCAGCTCCAGCACCCAGGTCGAGCGCCCGTCGGCGGTGGACACTTCGATGCCCGCAGCCACATCGGGCTTGATCAGCAAGGTCGGCGACGAGATCAGATCCCCATTCGCCTTCAGCGTGCCTTTCAGCGTGAGCATCCCGTCAGCTGCGGGCTGCAGGGTGAACTCCGCTGCCCACTGCACACCCTTGTCCGAGCTGGCGCTGAAGGAGAACGGCGTGCCTGCTGACTGCTGCAGCTCGAAGCGCTGCCTGGTGCCTTCCAGCGTCGCCTCCACGAAGGTGGCATACACCGTGCCCTTGCCGGTCGTCGTCGAGGTCGATGAAGAAGACGATGTGGACGTCGACGAAGATGTGGACACCACCTTGCCCGGCTGCGCAGCCCAGGCGGTATAGCCGAAAGCGGACGACAAGCCCAACGACAACATCAACATGGCACACCACTGCTTCCTGCCCGGTACGGGACGCTTCAACATGGCAATACGCTCCTTCAATGGATGATGGTTCTGCCAGTGACACCCCACCGGCAACGGGGACGCGGCCAGCCCGGTTTTGAGCATGGCCTCGCCATAACTGCGGCGTGCGCCCGACACCCGGGCAATCACACGTTCATCGCAGGACAATTCCTGGTCTTCGCGGCAGCAACGCAGGGCGAACAACAACAGCGGGTTGAACCAGTACAGGCACTGCAACAACGCCAGCAGTGCATTGATCGCGATATCACCGCGTTGCAGATGCACGCGCTCATGCAGCAACACCAACTGCTGCTCGATCGGCAGATAGCGTTGTTCGAAGCCAGCCGGCAGCACGATCCGCGGCCGCAACAAGCCCATCGCCGCAGGCAAGCCCACCACGGCCTGTGCCTGCCACAGGCCATCATCGCGTTGGCTGAGCCGCCCCAACCCCTGCTGGAATTTCCGCTGCTGGCGATACAGGCGCAACGCCATCAGCAACCCCCCGGCGAGCCACGCACAGCACAGCCACAGTGGCCAATGCGCTATCACGGCGGGACCCGCAACCACCGCCTGCCCAACCTGCACAGCTACCTCACTGACCCGCATCGGCACGGGCGCCACCCGCGGTGCCGGCAACAGCACCGCCAGCAGCATCGCCGGCAGCAGCAACCACAGCAGATAGGCTGCACTTGCCCCAAGCCAGTGCCGCAGCGGCCGGCGCAGGATCAGTGCCAGCGCAACCGCCGCACTGCTGGCCAAGGTGGTATTCAGCAGCAGCGCCAAGATCTCAGTGCTGGTCATCGTCGAGCCCCTCCAGCAGTTTGCGCAGCTCGGCCACGTCCTCGCGGCTGAGCCGCTGGTGCTGGCTGAAATGGGCGACCAGCGGCGCAACCCGGCCATCAAAAAGGCGCTCGATCAGGCTGCTGCTCTCCTCCAGCAACCAGGCATCGCGCTGCACCAGCGGCGTGTACAGGAAGCGCCGTCCTTCCTTTGTTGCACTGATGGCCGCCTTGTTGAGCAGGCGGTTGAGCAGGGTCTTGACCGTGGCCTCGGCCCAGTCATTGCCGCCGGGCAGTCGCGCGATGACCTCGTCGGCAGACAGCGGGTGCTGCCCCCAGAGGACTTCCATGACAACGGCCTCGGCCTCGCTGATACGGATCATCGTTTACGCCTGTAATTTTTTACGATTACACGAGTAAACAAAAGCCCTGTCAAGTCCTCACCAAGTGATTCAGGGGGGACATGCTGTAATGCCGGCACCCCCGCAGATACCGGACACCATGCCCCATCACGTGACCGACCTCGACGCCGCCGTGGACTGGCTGCTGAGCAACATCCAAGGCCCACTGCGCATCGGCGCCCCACTGGCGCTGGGCAAACCGCACCGTTTGCTCAATGCCCTGTACGCGCGTCTCGAACACGACCCGGCGCGGCCGCTGCAGTTGTATACCGCGCTGTCACTGAACCCGCCGCAGGCCAAAGGCGATGGTTTGGAAGCGCGCTTCATGCGCCCGTTCGTCGAGCGCCACTTCGGCGCAGACTTCCCGCGCCTTGCCTACTCCGATGCCATCGCCCGCGATGCGTTGCCTGCACATGTGCAGGTGGAAGAGTTCTACATGCAATCCGGCGCGCTGCTGCGGTCGACGCAGGCACAGCGCTACTACACCAGCCTCAACTACACGCATGCCGCCGATGCGGTAGCGCAGCGCGCGCCAAATGCCATCGTGCAGAAAGTGGCCTACCGCGAAGGCAGCCATCAGCTGTCGTTGTCGTGCAACAACGACATCACCCAGGACACCTTGGATGCCATCGCCAAGCGCGGCCTGCCCAAGCCCTTGTTGATTGCCGAGATTGATCCGCAACTGCCGTGGCTGGGCGGCACCGCCGCCGTTGATCCGGACTTCTTCGATCTGGTTATCACCCCCCCCGGTCCCTACCCCCGGCTGTTTGGCCTGCCGCGGCAGCCGGTCAGCGATGCCGACTACGCCATCGGCCTGTACGCCAGCACCCTGGTGCGCGATGGCGGCACCTTGCAGATCGGCATCGGCACGCTGGCCGACGCGCTCAGCCATGCGCTGGTGTTGCGGCACACCGACAACGCACGCTACCGGCAGATCCTGCACGCGCTGGATCCGCAGATCGCCGAGCACCCGCTGGTGCATGAAGCAGGTGGGCTGGGGCCGTTCGAAATCGGCCTGTACGGCTGCAGCGAGATGCTCAACGAAGGCTTCCGCAAGCTGGTGCAGACCGGCGTTATCTGGCGCAAGGTGCATGACGATCTTGGCCTGATGCAGCGTTTGGCCGACGGCACTGCCAGCAATGGTGACCGCGGCCGACTTGCACGCGAAGGCGAGTACCTGCACGGTGCCTTCTATCTGGGCTCAACCGAGTTCTACGAGTGGCTGCGCAATCTCCCCGATGCCGAACGCGCCGCCATCGGCATGCGCCGCATCAGTGAGATCAACCAGCTCTACGGCGGCAACGAGGCATTGGAACGCCTGCAACGCCGCGATGCACGCTTCTTCAATTCCTGCATGATCGCCAGCGCGCTTGGCGCAGCGGCATCGGATGCACTGGAAGATGGTCGCGTGGTGTCCGGCGTCGGTGGCCAGTACAACTTCGTGGCGATGGCGCATGCACTGCCCGATGCACGCAGCGTGCTGATGTTCCGGGCGACGCGCGACGATGGCGGCAAGCCGCAATCCAATGTGCGCTGGAACTACGGCCACACCACCATTCCGCGTCATCTGCGCGATGTCTTCGTCAACGAATACGGCATCGCCGACCTGCGCAACCTCACCGACGAGGATTGCGTGGTCGCGATGAGCAGCATCACCGACGCTGCATTCCAGACGGCGTTACTGGACCAAGCCAAGGCCTCGAAGAAACTCGCCGCCAGCTTCAGCGCGCCAGCACAGTGGCAACAGAACCACGCCGAGGTGCTGCGCGCGAAACTTGCCCCATTCCGTGCCGATGGCAGTCTGCCGGACTACCCGCTGGGTAGTGATTTCGATGCCGTTGAACAGGATCTGGTACGCGCCTTGGGCTGGCTGAAATCGGCGACTGCGACGTCGATGGGCAAGCTGCGTACCGTCGTCGCAGCCTTGCGCCAACCGCCCGCCGAGAACGATGCGATGTACATGCAGCGGATGGGACTGGAGCGACCGGCCAATTTTGGCGAGCGGCTCAATGCTGGGCTGTTGCGGGTTGGTCTGGCGCGGAGTGCGGGGAAAGATTGATGGTGTGCACCGCAATCTGATCGCACGCCGGGAAGCCTGATTTTGTGGGAGCGGTGTAAGCCGCGAAGCTGACAATCGATATTGGCATCGGTAGCCAAAGGTTCTCAGCTTCGCGGCTTACGCTGCTCCTACATTGGTCGGAGTACCGGGGAGGCTCCTGCCGAGCATGGCTCGGCACTACATAGCTGCTCCCTCCCTTTCGCGCAGCGAAGGGGAGGGTTGGGGAGGGGGGGCTTTTTGCTGGGAAAGCCCCTGCCGAGCATGGCTCGGCACTACAGATCTGCTCCCTCCCTTTCGCGCAGCGAAGGGGAGGATTGGGGAGGGGTGGCTTTTTGCTGGGAAAGCCCCTGCCGAGCATGGCTCGGCACTACATATCTGCTCCCTCCCTTTCGCGCAGCGAAGGGGAGGGTTGGGGAGGGGTTAGCCCTTCGCTGGGCGAGCCCCCTGCCGAGCATGGCTCGGCACTACAGTTGGGGCGAAGCCAAAACAAAGGCCGGGTTTCCCCGGCCTTTGTTCAAGACGTGCAGCGGCGCTTGATCAGCCCGCGACCTGCGCCTTGGCTGCTGCCACAACCGCTTCAGTGGTGATGCCGAAATGCTTGTATAGCTTGTCGGCCGGGGCCGATGCGCCGAAGGTGTCCAGACCAACAACCGCGCCGTCCAGGCCCACGTACTGGCGCCAGAAACCGGTGACGCCGGCTTCGACGGCAACACGCTTGCGCACGGCATTCGGGAGCACGGACTCGCGGTAAGCGGCGTCCTGGCGATCGAACACGTCGGTGCACGGCATCGACACCACGCGGGTCTTGATGCCGGCAGCGTCCAGCTCGGCCTTGGCGGCCACGGCCAGACCCACTTCCGAACCGGTGCCGATCAGGATCACGTCCGGGGTACCGGCGGCGTCAGCCAACACGTAGCCACCGCGTTCGATCTGCTGCACCTGCTCGGCCGTACGGGGCTGCGGGGCCAGGTTCTGGCGGCTGAAGATCAGGCAGCTCGGGCCATCCTTGCGAACGATGGCCGCCTTCCAGCTGACCGCCGATTCGGCCGCATCGCAGGGGCGCCACACATCGTTGTTGGGGATGTAGCGCAGCGAGGACACGTGCTCCACCGGCTGGTGGGTCGGGCCGTCTTCGCCCAGGCCGATCGAGTCATGGGTGAACACGTGGATGACGTGCGCCGGGATCAGCGCGCTCATGCGCAGCGCGTTGCGGGCGTAGTCGCTGAACACCAGGAAGGTGGCGTCGAACGGCAGGAAGCCGCCGTGCAGGGCGAGGCCGTTGGCAATCGCGCTCATGCCGAACTCACGCACGCCGTAGTGCACGTAGTTGGCGTGCGGGTCTTCGCCGACCACGGTCTGCGCACCCTTCCACAGGGTCAGGTTGGAACCGGCCAGGTCAGCCGAGCCGCCGATGATTTCCGGCAGCAGCGGTGCGAAGGCCTGGATGGCGTTCTGCGAGGCCTTGCGCGAGGCGATGTTCGGCGCTTCGGCCTGCACCTGGGCGATGTAGGCATCGGCCTGGGCAATGAAGTCGGCTGGCAGTTCGCCGTGCGAACGGCGGGTCAGTTCGTCGGCGTCGGCCGGGAACTGTGCAGCGTACTTGTCGAACAGCTGCTCCCACTCGGCCTGACGCAGGGTGCCGGTGCCGCCAGCGCGCCAGCCAGCGTAGATTTCTTCCGGAATCTCGAACGGCCCGTACGGCCAGTTCAGCGCCTTGCGGGTGGCTTCCAGCTCGTCCTTGCCCAGCGGTGCGCCGTGGCTGGATTCCTGGCCGGCCTTGTTCGGCGAACCAAAACCAATGGTGGTCTTGCAGCAGATCAGGGTCGGCTTGTCGAACTGCGACAGCGCCTGCTCGATGCCGGCCTTGATGCTTTCCGGATCGTGGCCGTCGACGCCGCGCACCACGTTCCAGCCGTAGGACTCGAAGCGTGCCGGGGTGTCGTCGGTGAACCAGCCTTCCACTTCACCGTCGATGGAGATGTTGTTGTCGTCCCAGAAGCAGACCAGCTTGTTCAGGCCCCAGGTACCGGCCAGCGAGGCGGCTTCGTGCGAGATGCCTTCCATCAGGCAGCCGTCGCCCATGAACACCCAGGTGCGGTGATCGACGACTTCGAATTCCGGGCGGTTGTAGCGCTGCGACAGCAGCTTTTCAGCCAGCGCGAAGCCCACGGCATTGGCCAGGCCCTGACCCAGCGGGCCGGTGGTGGTTTCCACGCCCGGGGTTTCATGACGCTCCGGGTGGCCGGCAGTGCGGCTGCCCAGCTGGCGGAAAGCCTTCAGTTCTTCGATCGGCAGGTCGTAGCCGCTCAGGTGCAGCAGCGCGTAGTGCAGCATCGAGCCGTGACCGTTGGACAGCACGAAGCGGTCGCGGTTGAACCACTTCGGGTTGTTCGGGTTGTGACGGAGATAGTCGTTCCAGAGCACTTCGGCGATATCGGCCATGCCCATCGGCATGCCGGGATGACCGGACTTGGCGGCTTCTACCGCATCAGCGGCAAGGAAACGGATGGCGTTCGCCAACTGGCGGCGGGTGGGCTGCGTCATGGGTCGTCAGAATCAGGAGGCTCCCGCGGAACTGCGGGCGGCCTATTGTCCCACAAGCTACCGCCGGGATCAGTCCGTAAAAGCTGACGGTAGTTCGTCTTGGTTTCGCCTGACAGGAACATGCCCAAGCAGAACGGCCACCCTGAACAGGGTGGCCGTCGTTACCGTAAACCCGCCGGAATTCACCCCTGCGGGTGATGCCGACCGATGCTGTCGTCACTCTCACCGCGCGCCACCAGGGTGGTCAGGGCCAGGTCACCGGTCACGTTCAACGCGGTACGGCACATGTCCAGGAAGTGGTTGACGCCCAGGATCAGGCCGATACCGGCAGGATTGACGCCGACCATGGCACAGATCAGTGCCACCACCGGCAGCGAACCCGACGGCACACCGGCCGTGCCGATACCACCGAGGATGCAGACCACCATCACCATGAACTGCTGGCCGATGCTCAGGTCCACGCCGAAGAACTGCGCCAGGAAGATCACCGTCACACCCTCGAACAGCGCGGTGCCATTCTGGTTGGCGGTAGCACCCACGGTCAGCACGAAGCGCGAAACCTTGTGCGGGAAGCCCATCTGGTCGGCCACGCGCAGCGCGGTCGGCAGGGTCGCATTGGACGACGCGGTGGAGAACGCCATCACTGTGGCCTCCTGCGTCTCACGGAAGAACCTGATCGGCGAGCGCCCGGCCAGCTTCACTGCGATGCCATAGCTGACGAACATGTGGGTGGCCAACGCCAGCACCACCACGCCTACATACGCACCCAGCTTGATCAACAGATCAAAGCCAAAAATGGCGGCCAGGTTGAACATGAAGCAGGCCACCGCGTAAGGCGCCAGGCGGATGACCAGATTGATCAGGGTCATCGAGATTTCAAACAGGCCTTCAATGCCCTTGCGCAGCGTGGCCACCTTTTCAGCCGGCGACAACACCATGCCGATGCCCAGCATCAGCGCGAAGAACATCAGCGACAGGATCTTGCCGTTGTCCGAGGCCGCATCGAGCACATTGTTGGGCACGATCGACAGCAGCATGTCCAGGCCCTTGGGCTGCGAGCCCGCGCCAGCCACGATCGCCTGGCTGCGCTCGGCATTCTCGGCCAGCAGCTTGGCGGCAACAGCTGGATCAACACCGGCACCGGGCTGGAACAGATTGACCAGCAGCAAGCCGATCAATACCGCCACACCGGACAGCACGATGGTGTAGGCCAGCGATTTCCAGCCAATACGTCCCAGTGAGCGGATATCGCCCATCTCCGACACGCCCATCACCAGCGCCGAAAAAATCAGCGGCACGATCAGCATGAAGATCAGGCTCAGGAACAGCCCCGAGATCGGCGTGGTCAGATAGGTGGTGACCTCATGCACCCAAGACGCGTCAGGGCTGACCAGATGCACGATCAGGCCCAACAGCAGACCTAAGCCGAAGCCGATCCCTATCTTCCAGTGGAACGGCAATTTGGCGGTGGTCTTGGCTGCATTGGCCATAAGCGGGTTTCCCTCCAGAGATTGGTTCAGCTTAACAGACGGTGTACAACCGCCCTTTTCAGCTTTGTCCCGGATAGAGAGGGTCCAATGGCGACTTTTCCACCACTGCGGTTTTCCGCCACCGCGGACCGGCCTTGAATACCTCGCGCAACTGCGCGCGCGCCGCGCTCACGTCGCCCTCGCCGCCCCAGCGGGCGCGCTGCATGCGTTGCAGCGCATCGCGTTGTGCCGGGTCATCCAGTTTCTGCAATACCGCGTCGAGCCCGTCCACTCCGCCCATCACGGCAAGGATGTGTGCCACCTCGTCCAGGCTGCCCGCATCCAGGGCGCGGCGCAGGTCTGCCGTGCCGTAGCGCGAACCAGCGCTGGCAGATTGCGCTGCAGGCCCATCGCGGGCCACCGCCGGAGCATGGCGGCGCGACAGCCCCCAGATCAGCGTGGCCAGCCACAACAAGGCGAAACCGGCCGCCAGCGCGGGCCACAGCCAATTGCTTGCGGCGTCCGGCGACGCCGCCAGGGCGTTGCCTGCAGCCACCGCGGCAGACCCGGCCGCTGCCGGCTGCACCAGCGGTGGCGCGACCATGCCGGTAGTGCTCCCTTGGGCTACCTGCAATGACAGCGCCGGCAGCGAGGTGGTGCGCGCCTGGCCCGCCGCAACGTCCCACCATTGCATCTGGATGCCGGGCACGGTCAATGCGCCGGTCTGCTGCGGCACGATCGAATAGCGCCGGGTCAGCTTCAACTGCGGGCTGGAACCCTCGAACGTTTCATCGTACTGCGGTGGCTCGGCGAACACCTGTGCACTGTCGCCCAGCGATGGCACCGGCAGCTCCGGGAACTGCGCCTTGGTGGCGCCGCTGGCGATTGCCTCCACTTCGATCGCAATCGCCTCGCCGGTACGCCCGCCATTGGGCGCGGCGGTATAGCGCAGCTGCAGGTTCTTCAGCGGCAACCACGGTTGTGGCGCATCGGCAGGTGTCGCCCGTACCTGCAGGGTCTGGTCAGGACCGCGGGCACTGAGCTGGCCGTTGTCGCGGCCAAAGAAGTCATCGAAGAATCCGCCCGCGCCCTGCCCGCTGAAGCGCGCACCAGCCAACTGCAGCGGGCCGCTGCGCTCGGGAATCAGCAGGAAGCGACGCTCGACCACGTTGTAGCGGCGCCCGCCGACCTCCCGCACGGAGGTACGGTCATCGCCAACGCGCTGCAGCGATGCTGCCGCCGGTGTATCCAGCACCAGTTCGCCGGAGGCCAACTGGGTGGCGAAGTACAACCTCACCACCACACCCACGCTCTGCTGCACGTAGGGCTGTTTGTCGTCCACCTCGGTTTCGATGAAGGCCAGTGCGTTGCCGTCACGGCTGGCGATCGGCGCCTCGTCCACCTTCACCAGCAAGGGCGTGGTACTCCCGCCACCGACGCGCAGCGCAGGAATGTCCAGCATGCCGGCGCGCCGCGGTGTCAGCACAACCGTGTACTGGGCGAAGTTGCGGGAGGCGCCACCGCCCAGCTGCAACTGACGGCTGCTGCTCTGCGCACCAAGCACGAAATCGACCTCGAGCGGCGCGTATTCGGGGCTGCCCGATTGATCGGTCTCGATGGTCAGCGTGATCGACTCACCCTGCTTGATGCTGTCCCGATCCAACCAGGCGCGCGTCTGTGCCTGCAGCAGGCCACTGAAGGCCAACAGGCCCAGCAACAGCCATAGCTGCAACTGCAGGACCTTGCCTGCGTGATTCTTGCTCATCGCTTTTCCCGCATCCGACGCTCGTACTCGAGCTGGAATTTTGCTTTCAACAGATCACCCGGCTCATCCGGCACGCGCTGCATCCAGGCTTCCACCGCTTGTTGCTGTTCACGCTGCGCAGGTGTCATCGCCGCCCGCGCGGCGGACTGCTTCCCGCCCTCATCCACCTGCTGTTGGCGCATGGCCTCGGCCATGCGCTGACGCTGGGCCTGGTCAGCCTGCTCCTGCTTTCCCGCATCTTCCGTCTGCGGCGGCTGCGGTTCGCCCCGCCCGGAGGACGATGCGTCGGAGCTGCGGGGAGACTGCGCAGCCGGTGGCTGCGACTGCTGCGATTGGCCGGATTGCTGCCCCTGTTGTCCCTGCGGCTGCCCCTGCTGCTGCCCCTGCGGTTGTCCCTGCTGGTTCTGTTGCGAATCCTGCTGTGACTTCTGCTGTCCGCTCTGATCCTTGCCCTGCTGCGGCTTGGACGGGTTCTGCTGGCTACCCTGCTGCCCCTGCGGCGATTTGCGCTTGCGTGCGGCGTCCACCGCAGCGCGGTTCGCCACCGCATCCGGCATGCCCGGATGCGCCTTCAGGGCACGGTCGTAGGCGGCAATCGCCTCGTCATACTTGCCCTGACGGGCAAGCGCGTTACCCAGGTTGTACCACCCCTGGTCATTGTCGATGCCCTCGAATTTTCTCTGCGCGGTAGCGAAATCACCCAGTCTGTATGCCTCGACGCCTTCGCCCAGGCGCTGATGCTGGCGCTGATCGGCACGCTGCCACCAACCGCCCTGCTCCGCTGCATGGGCAGGCTGCAGGACCGGCAACAACAGGCATAGCGCCAATACCGGCATGACCCGGCGCGGGCGACGGAACGCAAACAACGCCAGCAGCAACAGCGGCGGCAACAACCAGTAGCCTTCATCCTGCCATTGCTTGCCCGCACTGGCCTGCTGCGCACGATCCTGCGCACCGGCCTGTGGCTCCAGCACCCCCAGGGCCTGCAGATCTGCCGAGGTAGTGGCGATGCGTTGATAGCCACCACCGCCGGCTGCAGCCAAACCTCGCAGTGAGGTTTCGTCCAGGTGCGCCTGTTCGATCGCCCCACGCGGATCGCGATAGGACGCACCTTGCAGGCTGCCCAGGCCGATCACTGAAACACGATAGCCCGCCACGCGCAGCTTGGCCGCTTCGGCCAGTGCCGCGGCGTCGGCATGATCACTCAACAACAGTATCTCGCCATTGCGGGCCCCGGACTGCTTCAGCAGATCACCTGCCCAGAGCAGTGCCTTGTCCGCGCGCTGACCATCCACCGGCATCACTTCCGGTGCCAGCGCATCAAGAAACAGCGCGACGTTGGCGGCATCATCGGTCAGCGGCGCAACCGTGAATGGCTCCCAGGCGAAGGCAATCAAGGCTACCTCGCCGCCCTTGCGCTCGCGCAGCAGGGTGGCCAGCTTCGCGCGTGCCTGCAGCAGGCGCGACGGCGGCAGGTCGGTGGCGCGAATGCTGCTGGACAAGTCCAGTACGATCACCAGCGGCGTCTTCGACTCCCACAACGGCTGATCCAGTTGACGCCAACTTGGCCCTGCAAGCGCAAGCACCGCCAGCACCAGGCCGAGCGCCAGCCCTGCACTGCCCCACCAGCCACGCTTGCCGCCTTTACTCAACAGCTGCGCCAATAGATGCGGGTCCACTGCTTCGTGCCAACGGGCACTGCGCTGACGGCGCCACCAACTGCCGAGCAGCGCAGCCGGCACCAGCAAGAGCGCCCACAGCCACTCCGGACGCAGGAAATGCAGATTCTGCCAATCAATCATTGCCGCAGCCCCCGCCAGGCCAATGCCGTCATGCCCAGCAGCAGCGATAACGCCAACGGCCACGGATAGCGTTCGATCCGCGGCCGCACCGCGGGACCGGCGTCCTTCACCGGTTCCAATCGATCCAGCTCGGCATAGATGTTGACCAGTTCATCCGTATCGCGGGCGCGGAAGAAGCGGCCACCGGTTTCATCAGCCACCTTGGTCAAGGTAGCCTCGTCCACCTGATCATCGGCCCCGGGCAACTGCACACCGAACAAGGACATGCCGCCACTGCCACCAAAGGCGATGGTGTAGACCCGCACGCCTTCGGCCTTGGCCAGTTCTGCCGCCTTCAACGGTTCCAGCACGCCGGCGGTGTTCACACCATCGGTGAGCACGATCAGCACCCGCTGTCCCTGAGGCTGCTCGCGCAGACGCTTCACCGACAAGGCGATGGCGTCACCCAATGCCGTCTCACGTCCGGCCAGCCCGACCACGCTGTCGCGCAGTTGGTCACGCACGGTGGCGCGGTCGGCCGTCAACGGGGTCAAGGCATAGGCACGCTGGCCGAACACCAGCAAGCCAATGCGATCCCCTTCGCGGCGCTCGAGGAAATCCGCCAGCACTGCCTTGGCAGCGGTCAGGCGGTCCACCACCTGACCGCCCAATTGCATGTCCGGCTCACTCATGCTGCCGGACAAGTCCACCGCCAGCATCATCTGCCGCGCCTGCCGTGGCGGCTCGATCGGTTCACCCAACTGCTGTGGACGCGCCAACGCGGCACACAGGCATAACCATGCCAGCGACAACAACAAGGTCTGCAGCACCGCACCGGCCCGCGACGGCGCCTGTTCCTGCAGCAGCTCCGGTTCGTAGGGCACGCGCAGCGCGGCGCCATATTGTTCGCGTAGCGGCCACAACAGCATCAACAGTGGCAACGGCAGCGCCAGCCATGCCCACGGCCAGGCAAAGCTCGGCCACAGGTTCGACCAGTTGGCGAGGATGTCCTGCATCAACGTCGCCCTGCCATCAGTTCCAGGAAACGCGTGCGCGCCAGCTGGCAGGCACGATCCACCTGCTCGCCCTCAAGCTGAGGACGGAACCCGCCATCCAGCAGCAATCGGCCTTCGCCGCCGCTGAAATCCGTTCGTTTGCCGCCATCGAGAAAACGCAACCACGCATCACCCTGCAACTGCACTGCCCGCGGATCGATCCGCCGCGCCGCGCGGCGCAGGAGCTCGGAGGCCGCAGCCAATCGTGCAGGCCCCTGCGGCGCCGCCTGTAACTGCCGGTCGAACAGGTTCGTCCAACGCTGCAAGCGACGGCGGCGGAAGAAATAGAGGGTCAATCCAATCAACGCGAGCACCACGACCGCACCGATCAGCAGCCACCAGCCCGGCGCCAGCGGCCACCAGCCCGGTGCTGCAGGCAGGTGCACATCCCGCAGCGGCAGTTGTGCGGCCATCAGCCCACGCTCCGGTTCGGTGTCGCGCTCAACCAGGCATCACTGGCATCGTCGGTGACCAATGTGCTGACGCGGATGCGTCGCCCCGGCAACTGTCGGCACAGTGCCTCGACCGGCCCGACCAGCGCTTCGTGCCAGGCCTCGCGTACGTTGCTTGCGGTCAGATCCAGCTGCAGACGGCCAGCCCGTGTCTGCAATGGCAGAACACATCGCGGAGGCGATATCTCAAGAGGATCCAGCAGCAACACCAGTTCCACCTCCACATGCATTGCCAACGATGACCAGGTGGCGGCTGCCACGGCTTGTGCACTGACCGGATCGGCCAGCACCACCGCACGTGCACCCGGGTGCAACACCCGGGCGGCCTGTTCCAACGCCAGTTGCAGGCCACCATCATCGGCCGGTCGCTCGCCGTACCAACGCACAAGGGCGTCCAGGCTCCGCAACACCCCGCGAGTTCCGCCAGCCGGGGGGACCAATGCCTGCTGCGCGGAACCACGCAGCGCCGCTATCCGATCGCCGTCACGCAGTGCCGACCACGCCGCAACCGCACCAGCGCGTGCCGCCTGCACCGACTTGAAGCGCACCCGCGTACCGAAATAAAGCGCCGGTGCAGTGTCAGCAATCAACAAGGTGACCCGCTCGCGCTCGGTCTGGAAGGTCTTGGTATGCGTGGCATCGGTACGTGCGGTCAGTTTCCAGTCGATGTGCCGCGCATCGTCACCCGCTACGTACTCACGCGACTCGGCGTACTCCATGCCACGACCACGCAGCATCGAGGCGGCGCGGCCGCTTACCGCGTAATGGCCGCGCCGGGCCTTGCGGCCGCCGTTGGCGGAACCGCGCAAGGCGATCAGCTCGGCCAACTGTGGTCGGATGCCATCGGCGGCGGCCACGACCTGCGGTGCTTGCCTGGTTACCGGCACATTCATTGCCGGTCCACCTGCAAACGTGGTCCTTCAACCGTTCCGGTGCCGCCGCCCGTCATCACACCCGGCCTCAAGGCAGGGGCACGCAGTCGAGCAGGGCAGCCACCAGACGCTCACCGTCCCAACCCTCGGCGGCAGCCTCGTAGCTGGGCAATACACGATGGCGCAGCACATCGGCGGCAACACCGCGTACGTCATCGGGTGTCACATAGTCGCGATTGGCCAGCCAGGCACGCGCACGCGCGCAGCGCTCCAGTGCAATCGAACCGCGCGGGCTCGCGCCCCAGGCAATACGCTTGGCCAGCTTGGCGTCGTAAGCACTGGCGTCGCGCGAGGCCAGCACCAGCGCTACCAGGTAGCGTTCCAGCTGCGGCGCCATATGCAGTTCCAACACCTCGCGCCGCGCCTGTTCGATCTTCTGCAGCGATATCTTCTCGACAGCTGCCTGCTGCGGCCGCATCGCCCGCAAGGCGCGCTCGCGTGCAAGCCGCAGGATCTCGGTCTCGGCGCTGGCATCGGGGTAACCGATGCGCACATGCATCAGGAAACGGTCCAACTGGGCTTCGGGCAGTGGGAAAGTGCCTTCCTGCTCGATCGGATTCTGCGTGGCCATCACCAGGAACACCTCCGGCAATGGGTAGGTATTTCGACCGACCGTCACCTGCCGCTCGCCCATTGCCTCCAGCAGCGCCGACTGCACCTTCGCCGGGGCACGATTGATTTCGTCCGCCAACAGGATCGGGTGGAAGATCGGCCCGGCCTGGAATTCGAAACGTCCTTCCTGTGAACGCCAGATATCGGTGCCGGTGAGGTCGGCAGGCAGCAGGTCCGGGGTGAACTGGATGCGCGCGAAACTGGCATCGATACGCGACGCCAGGGCACGGATGGCGGTGGTCTTGGCCAGCCCGGGGGCCCCCTCCACCAACAAGTGGCCATCCGCCAACAGCGCGGTCAGCAGCCGGTCGACCAGCAAGGACTGGCCGACGATTTCGCTGGCCAGCGCATCGCGCAAGGCGGTGAATTCCTGATGCAGGTCGCCGTCACGGACCGGCGCATCGGTTTGGGTGGGCAATTGAGGGGGCAGGTTCATAGGCGCAGTTTGACTGATCTGCGATGAAATGGTTCCAAACAGATCGCCGCAAACGAAAAAGGGCCGCATCCGCGGCCCTTTTTCTCATCCACAACAAGCGTTTAGCGGGCAGCCTTGGCGACGCGCAGGATCTTCGGGGTCACGAAGACCAGCAGTTCGGCCTTGTCCTTGCTGCGACCACGCTTCTTGAACAGATTGCCAAGGAAAGGGACGTCGCCCAGGAACGGGACCTTGCTGACGCTCTCACGGTCACTGAATTCGTACACGCCACCGATGACCACCGTCTGGCCATCATCCACCAGTACGGCGGTGTTGATCTCGCGACGATTGATGACCGGGACAACGCCGAAGTTGGTGATGGTCAGGTATTCGTCGACCTCATCCTTCTTGACGTTCATGTTGAGGAAGACGCGATTGTCCTGGGTGATGGTCGGGGTGACCTTCAGCTCCAGCAACACTTCCTTGAACTGCACGTTCGGCGTTGCTGCGGCACCGCCGGTACCACCGGTAATGGTGACATAACCAATTTCCTTACCCTGCTTGATCACGCCCTCACGCTGGTTGGCGGTGACGATACGCGGGTTGGAGATGACTTCGCCGCGGCCTTCTTCCTGCAGGGCCGACAGCTCAAGATCCAGGTTGAAGTTGGCACCCAGCAAGGTATAGGCAAGGCTCGGGCCCAAACCGTTGGCCGAAGTAAACGTGCCTGCCGGCAGATTGACGTTGAGTCCGCGATTGGCGCTGCCGCCACCATTGGTGGTATTGCCAATCGTCGCCTCGTTGTCGCCCTCGTTGTAGGTACGCTTGCCGCCAATGCCGAATTTGGCACCCAGGTCGCGGGCAAAGGTGTCATTGGCGATGACGATGCGGCCTTCGATCAGCACCTGGTCAACCGGACGATCAATCACCTCGATCAGCTCGCGCATCTGCGCGACCTTCTTCGGGATGTCGCTGATCATCAGGGTATTGGTACGCTCGTCCGCAACCAGGCGACCACGCGGCGACAGGAAGCCGTTCTCGTTCTGACTACCACCACCGCCTTCACCACCCGAGCCGCCGATGCCTTTGGCTTCGGTGATCGCTTTGAAGATGGTTGTGGCGTTGTGGTAATTGATCTGCACGTAGTCGGTGATCAGGTCCGAGCGGTTCTCGATCGCGATACGCGCGTCTTCCTTGTCCTGCTCGAACTTGGCCAGCTCCGGCTGCGGCGCAACCCAGATCACGCCACCCTCGCGGCGCTTGTCCAGGCCCTTGGCACGCAAGACGATGTCCAGTGCCTGATCCCACGGCACGTTGACCAGGCGCAGGGTCACATTGCCCTGCACCGTGTCCGAAGCCACCACGTTCAGGTTGGACTCTTCGGCGATCAACTGCAGCACGGTGCGCACCGGCACGTCCTGGAAGTTGAAGGTCACCGGACGGCCACTGTAACCACGTGCGGCAACGGTAGCCGCTGCCTGCGCAACCGTCTTGGAGGTCACCGCGCCGGTAGCCACCTCGGCCTGCCGCGGGGTGATCTCGACGACGTACTCATTGCCGGTCTGGTATGCCAGCGAGTCAAACGCACCGTTGGTGCTGAGCACCAGCTGCGAACCCTGCCCGGACGGCTTGGCGTCGATGCGCTGTACCGGCGTGGCAAAGTCCACGACGTTGAGCGGACGTTGCAGCTCGGCCGGCAACACGGCGTTGCCAACGTCGATCACGACGTTGTTGCCCTGGTTGCGCAGATCCGGGCTGGCGCCCTGGCCGTCAAACTGCAGGATCAGACGTCCAGCGCCATCATCGGCACGCTTGAAGTCGATCTTGGTTACGGAAACCGCCTTCACCGCCTGCTGGGTGGCCGCGGCTGCGCCGCCGACACCGTTGGCAGGCTGTGCTGCGAATGAAGAGCCGCACACCGCTGCCAACGCCACTCCCAGGGCGCAGACGCGGACCAGTGCATGGCGCCGGATGGGACGCAGGCTCAGGGCTTTGGTAAAAGTCATCGTGCTATCCCCTAATCAATCAACGATCGTCCAGTGCAAGCGAGGCTGGGCGTTCCAGCCAGCCACCTGCACCGTCCGGCACCAGTTCAATCAACTCGATCCCGTCCTCGCGCACCCCCGTTACACGGCCATCGCTCTGGCCCATGTACACCCCGGGACGTACACGGTAGGTGACCTTGTCCGGCCCCATCACCAGTGCCACGGCACCTCCGCCACTGCCGATGGTACCGACCATGTCCAGGCTGTCGAGCGGGAACGCTTCAAGCGGTTCCTTGCGACGGTTCGGATCCGGCCGCAGCTGGCTGTTGCCGTCATCGGACACCCAGGCATCACTGAACGGATCGCGCAGCCCCTGGGCCGAGTATTCAAACGTTTCGAACTGCTGCATCACCGGCAGCGACTCCAGCGGCTCGGCCGGGCGTGCACGCACGTCGGCTATCCATTTCTCAAGATTGGGCGCATCGCCCGGTGTGCTGGTGATGCTGCGGGCGCAACCGCCCAGCAACACCATGCACACCATGCCCAGCGCCAAGGAAGAAGTCTTGCGCATGATCAGGCCCCTCCCTTCTTCTTGGCATCGGCGGCAGCTGCTTTTTCCTGCTCGGCCAACTCGGCGTCATCCAGATAACGGTAGGTCTTGACCGTACCGGAAAGCTCCAGCGCCCCTCCCGGGGTAATGACGCCCTGCCCGCCCTTGGGCTTCAGGTTGATGTCGTGCATGGTCAGGATGACCACGCGCGGCAGCGAGGCGACACCGCTGACGAAGGCACCGAACTGGTGATAACTGCCAACAAGGCGCAGCGCGATCGGCTTCTCGGCATAGAACTCTTTCAAGGTCTCGTCGCCGGGCTTGAACAACTCGTTGTTCAAACCGCTGGACAACGCGGTCTGCGACACATCGATGATCAGGTCCGGCATTTCGGTCTTGCTCGGCAACTGTCGCAGCATCTGCTGCAACACCTGCTCCATCTGCGCCAGCTGCAGCTTCAAGGGCTCCAGGTTGACCGCACGCTTCTGCTCTTCCACGAAGTCATCGCGCAGCGTGGCCTCCTTGCTCACCAGGCCTTCCAGCTCTTCGCGCTGGCCGCGAACGACCAGCAGATACGAAAGAACGATGATGAGCAGCGACAGCAATACGCAGAACACGATCTTCGCGTTGCGTGGCCACGCGCCGATATTGTTGAAGTCCAGCTCTTTGGCGTTGAATTTCTTGCTCACGAACGAGCCTCCTTCTGCGCCGGCACCGCCGGCGCTGCCTCGGCCTTGGGCTGCTCTGCGCCACCGGCAGGGGCTACAGGAGCGGCAGCAGGTGTTGTTGTTGCCGGCGCAGCGGGTGCCGCCGCGCCTGCTGCAGCCGGCGCCGCCGCAGGGGCTGCAGCTGCAGTGGAAGCAGCATCGGTGACAACAATTTCACCGCCTTCGGCTTGGCCATCGCCTGGCGTGGGCAGCTTCACCTTGAGGGTGAACACATACGGCAGGGACTTGATGTCGACGACGCTGCCGCCCTTGTCCTGCGGATCCTGTGCCCGTGCCTCGATGATCGACAACTCGGGACTGGTCATCCAACCCGAGGTCTCGAGGTTGCGCATATAGGTACTGACGCGCGCGTTGGACTGCGTGCGACCTTCAAGCGTCAGCGTATCGCCTTCCTGCTTGAGTGCCGTCAGCACCACGCCATCGGGAATGGTGCGCACCAGCGAATCGAACAGGTGCACCATCTGCGAACGCTTGCCCTGCAGTTCCTCGATCACCTTCTTGCGATCAAGCAGGCGCCTCTTCTGCACGTCAAGGCGGTCGATTTCCTTGTTCTGTTCCTTGACCTTGGCGATTTCCGCTTCAAGGTAGGCATTGCGGTCGTTCTGTCCGCTGATCTGCTGGCTGAAATAGAACCACAGCAAGCCCGACAGCACCACGCCACTGAGCGCGGCAAAGCCCAGCATCCCGTAGAACTCACGCTGGCGCTGTTTGCGGCGCTCCTCGCGCCACGGCAATAGGTTGATCCGTGCCATCAGTCAAACCCCCTCATGGCCAGACCCGTCGCGATCATCAGCGCCGGTGCATCCTGGTTCAGCGCATGCGCCTGGACTTTCGGCCCCAGCGTCATCTGCGCCAACGGATTGGCCACCGACGTCGCCACGCCCAACTGCTCTTCCACCATCGTCGGCAGGCCGACCAGCGCAGCACAACCGCCGGCCAGCACGATGTGGTCGACGCGATTGAATTCGCTACCGGCGTAGAAGAACTGCAACAGGCGGCTGATCTGCTGCACCGTCGCTTCCTTGAACGGCTCCAGCACCTCGACATCGTAGCTTTCAGGCAGGCCACCCTGGCGCTTGGCCAGACCGGCTTCCTCGTAGCTCAGACCGTAGCGACGCATCACCTCGTCGGTGAGCTGCTTGCCACCGAACACCTGTTCACGGCTGTACAGGCTACGACCACCGCGCAATACGTTGAGGGTGGTCATGGTTGCACCGATATCGACCAGCGCCACCACGCCATCGCTGGGTACAGCCAGCTCGCTGGCGACCAGCGCGAACGCGTTCTCGATAGCGAACGCCTCCACATCCATCACCTTGGCGGTCAGTCCACCCAGTTCAAGTGCGGACTGGCGCAGCTCGACGTTCTCCGAACGCGATGCGGCCAACAGGACCTGCACCATTTCCGGATTGTTCGGTACGGGACCCAGCACTTCGAAATCGAGATTCACTTCGTCGATCGGGTACGGGATGTAGTTCACCGCTTCCAGTTCGACCTGTGCTTCCAGATCGTTCTCGTCCAGGTCCGCCGGCATCGGGATCACCTTGGTGATCACCGCAGAGCCAGCAACAGCGGCGGCCGCCCCCTTGGCCTTGCTGCCTGAACGCGCAACAGCCCGCCGAATCGCTTCGCCGACTGCTTCGACTTCGACAATGTTTTTCTCCACCACCGCATTCGGCGGAAGAGGTTCCACGGCGTAGTGTTCCACGCGGAAACGGTTACCGCTGCGGGAAAGCTGCAATAGCTTTACCGCAGTCGAACTGATGTCGACACCAATGATTGGTGCCTGACTCTTTGGGATAAGCCCCACGGATTCTCCCCTGCCGACGGGCACTTGGACGCAAGTCTTGCGTCGGCGCATTAATAACGTTTTTACAGCAAATGGCAACCACCGGGAATGCGAGACGCGATCTGCATCACGCCGCCCAGCTGTATCTCATTTGCTCTCCCCAGGACGCGGCCCCAGCCGCTCCCCTGCGTAATCTATACTCTGCGGCTACAAAAACCGCAATCGGGACTTCTGGATGCCACGTTTTCGTCGCTGGCTGCGCTGGCTGCTGGCCCTCTTCGTCGCCTTCTCTCTGGTCGGCGCAATCGCCATTGGCTCGCTCTATTACGTTGTCTCGTCCAAGCTCCCGGACGTGCAGGCGCTGCGCAATGTCGAATTGCAGGAGCCGATGTATGTCTATGATAACGAAGGGAAATTGATGGCGGTATTCGGCGAGACCCGCCGCTACCCGGTACAGATGAAGGACGTTCCGGAGCGCCTGAAGCAGGCCTTCCTGGCCACCGAGGACGCCCGTTTCTACCAACACGACGGCATCGACTACAAGGGTATTGCCCGCGCCGTATGGCTGATCGCCCGCACCGGCTCCAAGGACGGCGTGCCCGGCGGATCGACCATCACCCAGCAGGTTGCGCGGCAATTCTTCCTCAGCAGCGAGGTCAGCTACACCCGCAAGTTCGCCGAAATCCTGCTTGCCCGCAAAATCGAGAGCGAGTTGAGCAAGGACGAGATCTTCGAGCTGTACCTCAACAAGAGCTTCTTCGGTAATCGCGCTTACGGTATTGGTGCCGCTGCGGAGTACTACTACGGCAAGAAGCTGGCCGAGCTCGACCTGGACGAAATGGCCTCGCTGGCCGGCATTCCCAAGTTCCCTTCCAGCGGCAACCCGCTGAGCAACCCCGAGCGCGCTCGCCAGCGCCGCGACAACTATGTGCTGCAGCGCATGGCCGACCTCGGCTACGTCAGCCAGGCCGAGGCCGATGCGGCCAAGGCCGTGGCCATGCACGCCAGCCCGCACGAGCCGCCGGTGCAGGTCTACGCGCCCTATGTGGCTGAGCTGGTACGCCAGGAAATGATCGCCAAGTACGGCGGCGACGTGCTCAACAAGGGCTATCACGTCACCACCACCATCAATGGCCGACTGCAGGAAGCGGCCAACACCGCGGTGCGCGATGGCCTGCTGACCTATGACCACCGCCATGGCTGGCATGGGGTGGAACAGCATTTCGACGTTGCCGCCGATGCCGACAACACCGCCCTGGCCCGCCACATCGCGGGCATCCCGGCGCAGTCGGGCCTGCAGCCAGCGGTGGTTTCGGCCACCCACGCCGACGGCGGCATCACCGTGGTGCTGGCGGACCGCAGCGAGCTGGTGCTGCCGGTGGCGTCCAGTCGCTGGACCAATCGCAGCCCTGCCAAACTGGTCACCCGCGGCGACATGATCCGCGTGCGCGCCGGTGCGAAGGAAGGCGAATGGCTGATCGACCAGATTCCGCGTGGGCAAAGCGCGCTGGTCTCGGTCGACGCCGACAGCGGCGCACTGCGCGCACTGGTTGGCGGCTTCAGCTTTGCCGGCAACAAATTCAACCGTGCCACCCAGGCACGGCGCCAGCCGGGCTCCAGCTTCAAGCCCTTCATCTATGCCGCCGCCTTCGACAAGGGCTTCAACCCGGCCTCGATCGTGCTGGATGCGCCCGTGGTGTTCCGCGACCGTCGCGGCAAGACCTGGCAGCCGCAGAACGATGGTGGCGGCTTCCGTGGCCCGATGCGCCTGCGCGAAGCGCTGGTGCAGTCGCGCAACCTGGTCTCGGTGCGCCTGCTGGACAGCATGGGCGTGGACTATGCGCGCAAATACATCAGCGAATTCGGCTTCCAGGAGGCCGAGCTGCCGCCCAACCTGTCGATGTCGCTGGGCACCGCCTCGCTGACCCCGCTGTCGGTGGCGCGCGGCTATGCCGTGTTCGCCAACGGCGGCTCACGCGTGGACACCTGGATCGTCGATGAAATCAAGGACCGCGACGGCACCGTGATCTTCAAGGAAAACCCGGCCATGGCCTGCCGCGGCTGCGGCGGCATCTCCGCCACGGGCGCAGCACCGGCCAGCCAGGTGGTGGATGGCTTCAACTTCGGCGCCGAGACGGCACCCGCTCCGGTGGCTGCCAAGCCGGCGGAGGCCAAGCCCGAAACCGTCGAGCCGGCCAAGCCGGTCAATCCGGACGCCCGCACCGCGCCACGCGCCATCGACGAACGCACCGCCTACCAGTTGGTGTCGATGATGCGCGACGTGGTCCAACGCGGCACCGGTACCGCGGCCAAGGTATTGGGTCGCGAGGACGTCGGCGGCAAAACCGGCTCCACCAATGACCACCGCGATGCCTGGTTCTCCGGCTTTGGCGGCCCGCTGGCAACGACGGTATGGGTCGGTCGCGACGATTTCCGTTCGCTGGGCTACCGCGAGTACGGCGGCAAGGCGGCCCTGCCGATCTGGATCGACTACATGCGCGAGGCACTGAAGGACGTCCCGATCGCCAGGAACGACCCGCCCTCGGGCATGGTCCAGGCCACCCTCAACGGCGCCACCGAATGGGTCAAGACCGAAGACCTGGACCGCGTACAGGATTTCGACTTCGGCCAGCAGGATCATGCTACCGACGACGCTGCGTTCGACATCTTCTGATCGTTCGCGCAGGCGGCGGGACGCAAGCCCCGCCGCCTGCCTACAATCGGGCCAGCGACCACCAGGTAGAGCCCGATGCCGTCTTCACCACCGCCCTCACTCCAGCGCAACAGCCGCGAGCGCCAGCTGATCGCGCAGGAAGCCGCACGTCTGGTTGCCGAAAGCGGCATCCACGATCTTGAGCACGCACGCCGCAAGGCCGCCATCAAGCTTGGCATCACCAGCGAGGCCCTGTGGCCGCGGCTCAGCGAGATCGAGCAAGCGCTGCGCGAACACCAGTTGCTGTTTGCCGCTTCCAGCCAACCCGGCGCACTGCGCCTGCACCGCGAATCGGCACTGCAGGCAATGCAGTTTCTACACGCCTTCCAGCCGCGCCTGACCGGCGCGGTACTGAGCGGCCTCGCCGACAGCAACAGCCCCGTCATCCTGCACCTGCACTGTGACGATGCCGATGCGGTGCAGCGTTTCCTGCATGAGCAGCGCATTCCTGCCGAATCGCGCGCCTGGCCATTGCGACTTGCCGGCCATGCGTCGAAACAGCATTTCCCCGGCTGCGAATTCGCCGCCGACGGCATCGCCTTCGAACTGGTGGTACTGCCCGAGGATGCGCTGCGGCAACCACCGGTGTCGGCGGACGACGGCAAACCCCTGCCGCGCGCGACATTGGCGCAGCTGAGGCAATTGCTGGCACTGGAAGCATAGGACGACGGTAGTGCCGAGCCATGCTCGGCAGAGGCTTTCCCGGCATAGCCTCCCTGCCGAGCAT
>NZ_JBXFWM010000028.1:0-52352 GCF_056856655.1 Stenotrophomonas sp. STEN033 | reverse complement strand
GTGCTAGCCCCTCTCCCGTTTACGGGAGAGGGGTTGGGGTGAGGGGCGCCCTTCGCTGGTAAAGCCCCTGCCGCGCATGGCTCGGCACTACAGTGATCTGCTTCAACGTGAAATTTCTTCGCACAAAGCGTTGACAGTTTTCTTCACACTCGGCACAATTCATCTCCTGAGTCGCCCAGGTGGCGGAATTGGTAGACGCACTAGCTTCAGGTGCTAGCGGGGGCAACTCCGTGGAGGTTCGAGTCCTCTCCTGGGCACCACGACTCAAACGAAACAACCCGCGAAAGCGGGTTTTTTTGTGCCCCGCTTCCGGGGTTTCATGAGGGTTCCAACAATGAGCAATGAACTCCGCACCCAGGGCACCGAGCTATACATGCTCGACCCGGATGCAGCCCCCGGCAGTGAGGTGCTGAAGATCGGCAACATCACCGGTTACGGTGACTTCGGTAAGCAGTCCAACGACATCATCACCACGAACCTTGATTCGGTGGCGGTTGAGAAGCTGGCCGGTCTGCCGGACAACGGCGACCTCGGCCTGACCGTGAACGTTGACCCGAAGGGCGTGTCCCACCAGAAGCTCGAAGCCCTGGCCGGCACCGATGCGCGCCGCGTGTTTGTCATCGGCTACAGCGATGGCGTTGGTGTTGCGCCGATCGCATCGAAGGGGATCGCCGCGGTCGCGGTCTCCGCCGGCGGTACCGGCTATACCACGGCGCCGACGGTGGCCTTCACCGGTGGTGGCGGTACCGGCGCTGCGGCTGTGGCCACCGTCTCCGGTGGCGTCATTACCGGCGTGACCGTCACCAATCCCGGCACTGGTTACACCTCCGCTCCGACCGTCGCCTTTACGGGCGCCGGCACCGGCGGCGCCGCCACGGCAACCCTGGGCGCCTTGGGTCTGACCCAGCCGCCGGCCACCAACCGCACCTCGCAGAAATTCCTTGCTGCGGTGAAGGCGTTCCGCCAGTCCGTCGGCATCGATGCCGTGGTCACTGCAAACGTGGCGCTCGGTATTTCCGGCGAAATGACCCGGGTCTGGAAGACCTGATTCAACAAGTTACCCAACGGCTCACCCGAACGGCTACAGCCTTCGGGTTCCTGCCGGCTCTGCGCTGTTCGCCGTGGCGTATCCGGCTGGAACCCGTCTGCAAGGAAATGAATTATGACCCAGAACCAAAATGACTATTTCGCCGATCTACTGGAGGGCGAAGGCCCGCAGAAGCGCACGGTTGAGCACAAAGGCAAGACCAAGGATGTCTATTTCCGCCGCATCACCGGTGCCGAACGTGTGAAGCTCGCGCGCGGCCAGCGCGTGAAGGTCGGTACCGACAACACCATGGATCTGGATATCAGCGACATGCTGATCAATCGCCACCAGCTGGTGCAGTTCTGCAACGTCACCGAAGACGGAAAGCAGGTCTTTGCCCGAGTTGAGGACGTGCAGGCGTTGCCGGATTGGCTCGTCACGCAATTGGCAAAGCACGCCGATGACGTGAACAAGGATGTCGAGGAAGCCGACGCGGAAAAGCAGTAACGGCCGACCCCTGGCTGCGCTTCCTGCTTCGCCTCTCTTTCGATCTGAGGGTGCCGCTGGGGGAGCTCCTGACGTGGCCGGCCTGGCAGCTGGACGCCTACCAGGCCTTTGTTCAGCGCGAGCCGCCTCCTGACCAGCGAATCGAGATGATCCTGGCGCAGATAGCGGCGCGCGTGTTCAACGCGACCAGACCGCAGGGGGTATCGGCCGTTTCGTTCCAGGACTTCCTGCAGCCACGCGATCTGTGGAGCTCCCCCGCATCTGCTGGCGGGCTCACGCCGGAAGAGATGCAGATGATCGGCCACATCGAGCAGCGGCCGCCGCACTCCTGACCCCGCTGCGGCGAGGTTTTCTTTTGAGGAATCCCCATGTCACTCGGTAAGGTGAGCATCATCGTTGATGCCGCGATGGCGCAATTCGAATCCGACATGGGCCGCGCCAGCCGTATCGTCGAGAAAGAGGCGAAGAAGTGGCAGGCAGAGCTGAAGAAGTACGAGGACCAGGCAAAGCAGATAGGTAAGGTCGCCGGCGCGGTCATTGCGGCGGGTATTACGACAGCCAGTGTGGCGATCAAGTCTGCGATCAACGACATGGACAACCTTTCCAAGGCCGCCGTGAAGGTGGGGCTGCCGACTGAGGAAATGTCGCGTCTGACCTATGCCGGTGGGTTGGCGGACGTGTCGATGGAAACCCTGACCTCGACGCTCGGCAAACTGACCAAGTCACAGGCCGCTGCAATGAGCGGCACCGGCGAGCAGGCCAAGATGTTCGAGGCGCTGGGCATCAAGATCACTGACGCCAGTGGCAAGATGCGCAAGTCCAATGAAATCCTGTATGAGTTCGCTGATCGTTTCTCTGCGTTGAAGGGCTCGCCCGAGGCCATGGCGGCTGGCTTCGCTATCTTCGGCAAGAGCTTCCAGGACATGGTGCCGCTGATCAAAGACGGCAGCCAGGCCATTCGGGATGCGGGTGATGAAGCACAGGTATTCGGCCAGGTCGTATCGACCGAAGCTGGTCAGCAGGCTGAGGCCTTCAATGACAACTTGACCAGGTTGAAATCCGCCGTTCTGGGCCTGGCGCTGCAAGTTGCGACGGACCTGTTGCCTGATCTTGTGAAGCTGACCGACAACTTCGTGCAGCTATCGAAGGATGGCGATGTCGTCAGCAATACTGCCTCTCGCATCGCTGACGGCTTCCGGGTTATCGCCACGGCGTCTGGGTTCATCGTCACGGGATTCAAGTTAGCTGGCGAAACGATTGCGACAGTCTTGGCACAGGCACACGCAGCGGTGCTTTTCCTGAAGGGTGACTTCCGGGGGGCCGCGGCTCTCTATATGGATGCCTCGGCCGGGTGGGATAAGCAAGTCGACGCGGCTTTCGGCGGCGGAGATGAGGCAGCGGCGCCGAAGAAGCGCCGATACAGGCGTGCACGGTCGGTGGATGAAGGTTCCGACGGGGTTGATCAAGCGGCTGTTGACGCCTATACGGCAAAGCTGCGGGCTGCGCTGGAGTCGGGTGGCACGGGTTCGAACAAGACAAAGACCGGCAAGGCGGGGAAGAGTGATGAACAGCGCGAAGCTGAAGCGCTGGCGAAGTCGTACCAGAGTCTGATCGACCAGCAGAACGAGCGCATCGCGCTGTTCGGAAAGGAGGGCGAGGAAGCCCGCATGGTCTATCAGACGACGCTCGGCTCCATGGCGAACCTCAGTGCGGCGCAGAAGGAACAGTTGGTCACCAACGGCCAGCGGCTGGACATGATGGCCGCCGAGAAGCAGTTGGCCGACGATCTGGCGCGCCTTGATGAGCGCCGCACGAAGTCGGCCCAGCAATTGCTGTCTGATTTGAACGCTGAGATCGCGATGCTCGGAATGTCGGCCGAGGCGCAGGAGATCTACAACAATCTGAAGTGGGCGGGCGTCACTGCGGATGAGGCCCTTGGGCGAGCAATCACCGAAACAACGGAGAGGATGCAGGCAGCGCGCAAGGCGCGCGAATGGATGGACGACCTGGCTGATTCCACTCACAGCCTGTTCGCCGGAGTTCTGGACTACACAAAGGGTGCAAACGCTGCGTTCGGCGATTTCGTCGACAGCATTCGGCAGATGGCGATCCGCTTGCTGGCTGATGCCGCCCTGAAGAAGCTGGGCGAATACCTGCAATCGCTAGGCAGCAAGAGCGGTGGCGGTGGTGGTGGTTCCGGAAGTTGGGTTAGCGGGCTTCTATCAGCAATCGGCGGTGCCTTCGGTGGCGGCAAGGCAATCGGCGGCCCGACGCGCGCTGGGATGTTCTACGAGGTGAACGAGAACGGCCCGGAGCTGTACAGCACTGGCGGCCGCACGTTCCTCATGGCCGGTGGCCGCGACGGCCACGTCACCCCGTTGTCGGCCCCGGCCGCGCAGCAACCCACCCCAGTCAAGGTGATCGCGGTCTACAGCGAGGCCGAAGCGCAGCGGCAAGCCCTGGCGGCGATGAAGTCGAGCGCGGGCGAGCGCGTCAGCATCGTCCACTTCCAGCAAAACCGAAAGAACATGGGAATCTGAAATGGCCTTTCAGGCGAGTTTTACTGACCAGACCGGTACGACCGGTTTTGCGCACAAAGAGCTACTGCTGCGGATCAAGGCGCTGGCCGAAGCCAATGGCTGGGTTACGTTGCGCTACAAGACCGACGATCCGGCAAGCCATGAGCTGATCTTGAAGGGTGAAGGATTATCCGGCGACAAGGAGATTTTCATCGGGTTCCGCACCTATGAGTCGGTGCCGGCGGACTACTACAACCTGTCCGTCGCTGGGTTTACCGGTTATGCCGCTGGCAATACTTGGGCTACACAGCCGGGCATCTTGGAGTCCGGCATGCCGGCCCACAACCAGCGGGTCGATTACTGGCTTCAGGTAAACGCACAGCGGATTAACCTCGGGCTGAAAGTCGGAACTCCTGTCTACACGTCAGGAGGCGCGGGGTTCTTCTTACCTTACGCGACCCCCGGACAGTACCCATACCCGCTCTACGTCGCGGGGATGCTCAACGGGGCGGAGGCTAAACGATATAGCGACACCGCAATGTCTATGCCGTGGAAGGGAAATCGTTTGAATTTCCGCATCCGGTTCATGGATGGCACCTGGAAACAGCCAGTCACCTACCCGTGGAACAGTTCATTCATTGGTGGGGTGGATGCACAACTGCGAGACACCAATGGCCAATACCCGGTGATGCCCATTGTCCTGTGCGAGGCGGCGCCGAACATCTTCGGCGAGCTGGATGGCATCGGCTATGTCTCGAACTTCAACAACACAGTGGAGAGCACTGTCGGCATTGGCAGCACGAACTGGGTGTGTCTTCAGGATGTCGGCCGCACCAGCTTCAACGACTACTTCGCAATGAGGATGAGCTGATATGGCCTATGTAACCGGAACAGCATCATCCTGCGCAGACCTCCTTGCGGCGCTGCGGTCCGCCTGCACTGCGAACGGGTGGACCCTGGCAGGCAATGTGCTTCACAAGAGCGGTGTCTACGCGGACGTGACGGTCGGTCGGCTCGGGGATACCGCTGCTGGTTTGCCTGCGACTTCGAGGCTTCAAGTGCGGGTGGGGAATGGCATCGACGGGGCGAACACATTGACCGATCCTGCCCCGATCCTTGTCGGGCTTGGAGTACTGCGATCAGCTTCCGGGACTGACTACCCTGATTGGGACTGGCCGGTGACTTATCACGTTCACGTATTGACCGATCCGGACGAAGTGTTCCTTTTTGTCAACTACAACGCCCAGGAATATTGGCAGTACCTCTCTTTCGGCAAAGCGACTGCACCTGGCAATGCCGGCACCGGGAACTACCAGTGTGCAACATTGTCCCGGCCATATGATGGCGATGGTTCAGGTGTCTATCTCCGGTTTGACCGATGCGCCATATCGCTGGATGGGGCGACGAACTATGCGGGCGTCGACGGTGCCTTTAACCCTGTTCCGTTTTCCATGTATTACGTGTGGAGTCAGGAATTCCGCAAGTACAACAGCAGCTCGATCCACGGTGCGATTGAGGAAACGACCGGGCTTCCTGCATGGAGTCGAGCCGACTTCGGGTTCGGCCCCGCGGCCCAACCAGATGCCACAGTCATCGCGAATAGCCCACAAGTATGCGCATCACGGACGATGATGCCTCTTCTTCGGTACGCGCTTAATACGTGGAATCAGGAAACCATTCTGCTGCCTTTGCTGATCCATCAGCGCCGCCCTGCGAATAAAGTTTCGTGTGTGGGCGAGGTGAAGCACCTGCGGCTGTGCCGTAACGACTACGTTGCGGCTGGCGGGATCATCACCCTTGGACTGGACCGGTGGAAAGTTTACCCAGCGTACCGGCGCAACCTATCGGCCCGTGACCCCATCGACATAGGCGCGACAAGCGGCAGCCGGCAGAGTCACTCCGGCACTATCGCTATGGCTGTTCGGTACGACGGCCCCTGATGGCTACGCGCATCGGCTACCTTGTAGGATCCCCCGCGTCTGGTGAAATGACGCCGGGGCTGTCCGACGGCCTGCGCCAGTACGCGGCGGACTACTGGCCCCCGTATGCAGCAGAAGTGAGCGTGCTCGGTACCGGTCCGAAGGCTGCGGTCCTCCCCGTGCGGTCATACTCCGTGGCAAGGGCGGGGTACATGGCCGCGAGCTATTCCGACGACTTCTACCACCGGATACACACAACCCCGACCAGGATCGAATTCGGCAATGTGGCTCCGCCTCAAATCCGCACGTTTGAGGTCTGGAATGCGTTTCTGGTTCCGAAGGCTCTAACTAGCATCACCGCTATCGGATCCGATGATGGCCTGATACTCACCCCCCCGCCGCCGTTATTGCTGAAGGGATTGCAGTCAATGGTGTTCACGTTGACCGCTACATCGGACGTGGCGCCAATTATCGATGTGACCTACAACTTCGAGTGGGTAGGGGCAGAGAGCGCACCAGTCATTGTGACTGGCTCGGCCGTCATCGCGGTGACGTGGCCGCAGCTGGTACCAATGCTGGAGACCTTGACCTGGTCTACCGACGTGATGACGGCGTTGGACGGAACTGAACAGGCCATCAGCCTGCGTGACCTGCCTCGGCAGACCTACCAGCTCACTCTCCACCCGAAGGATTTCACCGGCGCGCAGCACGCCATCTTCGGCGGCTACGGTCGTGGCTTCGCGGTCCCCAGCATCGATGAGGGGCAGCCTTGCACTGTAGCGGCTGGCGCGGCGGAGGTGTTCTGCAATACCACGCTGGGGGACTGGCGCGAGATGGCAATGATCTGGGCGAGTGAGTCCGACTTCGAGATCGTCGAAATCGCCCAGGTTCTACCCGACCGGCTGGTGCTGAAGCGTCCGACCACTGCGTCGCGCGCTGGGCGCATCTACCCGACCGCCACCGCGCGCATCGTTGCTGATCCTAGCCGGACGACTTTTGGTTTCGCAGGGATGATCGACGTGACGTTCGAGTTCACCCGGACCGCCGACCTGGCCGGATCCGCTGCCCCAGTGCAGTGGAACGGCTATGACGTATTGCTGAGGTCGCCGGCTCTGAATCCGGTAGACGATACCGCCACCCAGCGTATCGAGGCGCTGGACAACGGCACTGGCTGGGCGACGGATGACCGGTATTGGAACCGCACGAAGGTTTCGCGCCCAATGCGCTGGGTGGTGAAGCGCGCGGAGATGTGGCCCCTGCGCCGTTGGCTACACCGCCGGCGCGGTCAGTGGCGCCCGTTCTACCAGCCCAGCTTCGAGCCTGATTTCACACCGGTGGGAACCGGCATTGTTGGTGCCGTGTTGGTTGCCCTTGCGAACGGCTTCGAGCGCTACGGCAAGACCAAGGCCATTGCGATTCGAAAGACTGACGGCACCTACCTGTTCGCCAACATCCAGAGCGTCACCACGCTGGGTGACACCATTGGCCTAGTGCTTGCGGCCCCTCTGAGCACTCTCGATTACTCCGAAATCGATCGCGTCAGCCTGATGGGGCTGAAGCGCTTTGCATCCGACAACGTGCAGATCAACCACCTCGGTGGCGGGCTCCACGAGGTCAGCGCCTACTTTCTGGAGTTGGAATGACCTACGACGCTCGAGAAATCAGCGCGCATGATGGCGCGCCGGTAGAGCTGTACCGCTTCAGCATCGGTCTGGATGAGTGGCTGTACACGTCCGCCGACCGTCCATTCCAGTTGAGCGGGAAGACCTACACACCGGTCTACATCGAGCGCGGCGACCTGTCCGTGACCGATGAAACACCGCGCGAATCGCTGGATGTGAGCATGGCCCGCAACAATCCGGTGGCCGCGCTATTCAATGCCCAGGCACCAGACGGCACGATGTACCTGACGGTCTTCCGCGAGCATCGCGGCGAATCGGACTTCATCCAGCTGGGCCGCTGGCGGGTATTGTCGGTGTCGTGGTCGAACAGCCAGGCCGTTCTGAAGTGCCAGCCGCTGTTTACCGCGTTGGCCCGCCCATTGCTCCGGTTGCGCTTCGCCACGACTTGCCTGCACGCGCTGTTCGACATTGGCTGCACCTTGTCAAAGTCCGGCTACCGTGTCCCCGCGCACCTGATCGCCCATGTCGGCGGCACGATGCAGGCGGCGGAGTTCGCCGCAATGCCTGATGGCTGGTTCATCGGAGGCGAGGTGGATGCAGGCGCTGGTCGCCGGAGGCGAATCATTGCGCACGCGGCCGACATCATCACCCTGACAGCGAATATCCCCGACATCGGCGCCAGTGATGACGTTGATGCTTATCCAGGTTGCGACAAAGTTATCGGTGGCGATTGCCTGAACAAGTTCTCCAACACACCGAACCACGGCGGGTTCCCTTACATCCCGCATGACAACCCGTTCGAGAAGGGGGTTGCGTGACGTTCTTCGTGCTGGCACCACCGCGCTGCATGACCGCCTGGCTCGCGAACCTGCTGACCACGGACTGGACGACTTGCCACCATGACGCGATGGCCTTTGGCGGCATCGACCGGATTCGGCAGTTGGCGGCGCCCAGCGTTGGCTTCGCCGAGTCGGGCGGCCTGTATGCACCACAGACGCTGTTAGACCTGTTCCCCGATGCCAGGTTCGTGCTGGTGCTGGCCGACCTGCAGCGTGTGGCCACGTCACTGCGCGGCATCGGAGTGGACGGCGATGCTTTCATCCGGGACTTCGCTCCGCGCGCCTACCGCGCTGCCGAGCTGCTGCAGGGCCGCGCGCTGGTCGTACGCGATACCGAAGTGCTGGAGCGTGCAGGCGACATCGCCGAGTACCTGATCGGGCACCGGCCCTCAGAAGCGCGGCTGACGCTTCTGAGGGCGCTGAACATCACAAAGGCCGAGCCACTACGCGGCGATCGCGGGGATGCGCGGGCATTGATCAATATGGAGGCGTAGACGATGGCGTGGGTAGCGATTGTTTGGCAGATCGTGATCTGGCTTGCCACCACCGCCTATGCGGCTTCGCAGATGAAGGTGCCGAAGGGTGGCCCCGCGGCAGGCGCGGACAAGTTCCAGTTTCCGACTGCCAGCGAGGACAGGGCGATTCCTGTGTTCTTCGGGCCGCGCTGGGCGAAGGGGCCGAACGTTGTGTGGTGGGGAAATCTGAAGAACCGCGCGATCAAGCAGTCGGCGGGACGAAAGTATGCGTTCTTCGGGCCGCGCCGATACACGATCATCAACTACATCTATTCGCTTGGGATGCACCTGATCGTCGGCTACAAGGTCGACAAGATCATCGCTGTGAAGATGGGTGACAAGGTCGTTGCGGAAGGACTGAGCATCACCGGAAATTCCACGATCAACATCAACAAACCAAACCTGTTCGGGGGTGAGAAGTCCGGCGGTGGCTTTGTTGGACCCATCGATTTCGAGTTTGGCGACAGCGGGCAGCCGGTAAATACCTACCTTGATGGCCTGATCAGTGGACCGGTTTCCGCGCACCGCGGCGTCGTCGGGATCTTGATCCGGGACTGTGAAATCACCGCATCGCCACCGAGCCAGTCGGTGAACATCCAGGCGGTCTCGGCATTGGTGTCGGCCACCACCTGCATGACCAGTTGGTACTCGGCCAAGGTCACGCTACCCAGTGGGGGTATGAACCCGGCGCACATGCTGCGCGTCTGCGCTACCCGACAGCCTTGGAACAACCAGCAATACAACGACGCGGACATCGACGATGCCACTTTCACGGTCGCCGCTGACATCCTCTACGGCGAAGACTTCGGCCTGGCCGCCGAGATCTCCGACGACGCGATCAGTGCCGATGACGCGATCAGCGAGATCCTTCGGCATGTCGACGGCACGCTGTTCGAAGACAAGTTCACCGGCAAGCTGTCACTGAAGCTGAATCGAGACGGCTACGATGTGGGTTCTCTGCTGCTGCTGGACGACAGCTGCGTCCTCGATGTCGAGGAATACACGCGCACCGGCTGGGGCGAGCGGATCAATCAGACCACGGTGACCTATTACGATCTGGAGACAGACAAGAACCGCACTACGACCCCGATTTATGACCCAGCCGCTGTTGAGGCACAGGGTGGTGTTGTCTCCCGGAACTTCGGTTTCGCGTGGGTGTTCCAGGGCGAAATAGCCGCCCAGTTGAATGAGCGGTGCCTGCGGCAGAACACGGCCGACCTTGGCGTTGCGGTCATCGTGGTCAACCGCAAGGGTAGCGGCATCAAGCCGGGAGACGTGTTCCGCTGGTCGAACGCGAAGCTGGGTGTCGCCCAAATTGTCATGCGGGCCAAGCGTGTGGACTACGGTTCCCTGGCCGATGGCCGCGTCCGCATTACCTGTGTGCAGGACATCTTCAGCCTACCGTCCGCGGTCTATGCGGCGCCGCCGCCCTCCGGCTGGGTGGACCCGGTGAACAACCCAGTGGCGGCATCTACGCGTGCTGTGTTCGAGGCGCCATTCTGGCTGGCCGGTCCCAACGCGTTCGATCCGGCAACGTCCGGCACGATCCTGGCACTGGCGGTTGCGCCAACGGGCGATGCGACCGATTTCGAAGTCTGGGCTGGCACTCCCTATGCCGAGATGCTGGATGAACCCGCCGCTTTCTCCGAGACCGCCGTCCTGACAACCATCGCGCCGGCCGCCGCCGGGCCGAACACGTGGGCGGTCACGGCTGGCATCACCTCCGCATCGGTGGGGAAGCTGGCGATCATCGACAGCGAGATCGTGCGGATCGACGCCGTCGGTGCCTCGCTCACGGTGTCACGCGGGATGCTCGACACTGTGCCGGCGGCGCACGCTGGCGGGGCCCGGCTCGTGGTGTTTGAGGACAATCTCGCCAACCAGCCGTTCGGTAATGGCACCGCTGTTAATGTGAAGCTGCTGCCGGCGACGGTACGCGGACGGCTACCGCTTGCCGATGCCCCGGTGGACGTGGTCACTATGAACCAGCGACACCTGCGGCCGTATCCGCCCGGCAACTTCAAGATCAACGGTGCAACCTTCCCATCTGCAGTCACCGGTCCACTGACCGCCACCTGGTCGCACCGCAACCGTTTGGCGCAGCTCAGTGAGCCGCTGACTGCCCAATCTGCCGGTGCCATCGGGCCCGAGCCCGGCGTGACTTACACCGTACGCTGGTACAGCCCGGCCGGTACGCTGCTGTCCACCGAGAGCGGGATTGTCGCCGGCGCGTCCACGCCATACACGCCACCTGCCGGGGGCGTCGTGCGATGCACCGTCGAGGCCGTGCGTGATGGCTTGGGGAGCCTGCAGCGTCAGGACTGCACCTTCAACTGGTCGCTGTAGTGTCTTTCTTGATCGCCCAAGGTCCGCGCGCGTCCAACATCTGACGTTGTCCTTCCATACGAGCGAGTGAGGCGGGGTAGGTTCATGCCGAGGTGCTACCCCCGCGTTGGGCCGAACCCTGATGTATACGCTTCCTGAATTGGTAACAATTCATTCAGGATATGGCGAAAGTCGTCAACATTGCTGCCGATATGTAATGATCAATGAATAGGAGCCTTGGATACTCAAGGCAGGGGGAAATGGATGAAGTACAAATTTGTGGATCAGGTGGACTCCCATCTGTTTGATAGGACGGTTGGCGCATGGGAAAGTCAACTTGCGGCGAACTCGGAAAATGTCAGTGAGTCCCACTACACCGCTGCCCTTGAGTTCTGTGGCCGGATTGTTCGGGGAGAGTCAGCGGGTGAAGGGCGAGTTTGCGCTGTTCAGCAAGACGACTGCCAATATGCGTCGGCGTTGATCGTGGTATCCCACGCCAAGAACCGCAATGAGGTTCGAATGCTGAATCTCTATGTTCAGCCAGATTTGAACCTTGCGGACAGCGCCCCAAACTATGCAGCATTGGCTTGGCTTGCAGCCACGGCTATGGTCGGGTGCTTAAACCTTACCTATGAAGCGCTTCCGGCTCGCCAGCTTAAGCTCTATACAGCTTTTCCTCTGGACAAGGAGTTCATGAGTGCACTTGGGACGGCTATCTTCATCAACGATGAACTAAAGCAGCACTACAGTGTCGAAAGCCAGGGAAATTGGCTTGTGGTCGTGAAGCTCGGCAATGGGGGCTCCCCATTACAGCTTGCTGAGTCCCCTACCAATTGACGGCTTTGACAATAACTCGGTTGTCAAGTACCCTAGCAACATCCGGCGGGGCGGCTGCCCCGGATAGCCCTGTCACAATTTAACGTTAGACACCCCAGATGAATCAGGAGAGGACCATGGCACTTAAGTTCGAAGGATCCGTGATGGATCACGCGGGCTTTAAGTCGATCCAGATGGAGCTGACGCAGAAGCTCGCTGTCGCAATTCAGACCAAGCTAGAAGAAATGGGAGAGGATGCTAAGGGAATTAGTTGGTTCTCTTCTGTTGCTGAAGACGTAGCTGCAGCCCGGTTCCGACAGGCCGCCTGATTTGGCGCCAGTCCAGCAAACCCCGCCTTACCAGCGGGGTTTTTTGTTGCCCAAAGAAAGGTCATGGCTACGAGGCTATCTACTCGAGGCCTAAATAGGACTGCCATTCCTCCATCAGTACCCGCCGCCGGTCGAGCAGCGCGCCGCGCCGGTAGGCGGCTTCGGCTTTGTTCCGGATGGCATGGGCCAGAGCCATCTCCACAACTTCGTTGGGCGTCTCGGTTTCCTCCGCGGCCCAGTCGCGAAAGCTGGACCGGAATCCATGGACCGTGAAGGGGAGGCCAAGCCCCTTGGGTGCCGGCTTCTGGACCAGGTACAACATCGCGTTCTCGGAAAGCTTGAATGGCGGCTCCTTCCGGTTCAGTGGTTCGAGGATTGCCATGGCGGCCGCGGTCAGCGGGACGGAGTGTTCACGACCACCCTTCATCCGTCCGGCTGGAATGGTCCACACGCCGGTCTTCAAGTCGAACTCGCTCCACGCGGCACCCACCACTTCTTCGGTCCGCGCGGCCGTCAGGATCGTGAAGCGCAGGGCGCGGCGTGATCTGGCATCACGCTCGGCAAGCGTGGTCATGAAGGCTGGTACCTCGGCAAATGGCATGGCGGCATGGTGCTTTGCCTTGGATACCTTCGACGGTTTGGGTAACAGGTTCTGCAGGTGGCCTCGCCAGCGCGCCGGGTTGTCACCCTCGCGCATTCCATGGACCTTGGCCCAGTCCAATACCCGCTCGATTCGGCCACGGACTCGGGTAGCGGTGACCGTCTTCTTCTCCCAGATCGGGCCCAGGCAGGACATCACCATCGGGGTGTCCACTTCGCCAACCGGCGTGGCGCGGGCAGGACCGTAGTCTTTCAGCGATTGGATCCACTGCTCGGCTTGGGCTTCGTTCTTCCAGCCAGGCCGGTGCGCGGCGATGTAAGCATCAGCGGCTTCGCCGAACGTAGAACCGGCAGACTTGGCCGCCCTGCGGGTGGCAATGGGGTCATCGCCAGCTACCAACATCTTCCGTTGTGCTACGGCAGCCTGGCGGGCTTCGGCTAGGGACACAAGGGAGGCGGACCCAAGTCCCATTTCCCGCCGCCGGCCCGCGCGCTGATACCGCAGCACCCAGGACTTGGCGCCGGATGGCCCCACCAGGAGGTACAGGCCGCCGCCGTCGGCGTGATAGCCTTGTTTGGTCAGGTTCTGGACCGCCTTGGCGCTTAGGCGGTGAATCGGTCGAGCCATCGGATCTGCCCCATCATTTGCCCCATGCTTTGGAGTCGGATTGTATGGGACAAGGTGACACGGGTGTGGAGTTGCAGGGCTTGGTGCCACTACGTTTCGGGATCGCATGGGAGCCACTGGGACGACCGAAGCGGCCTCTCACTCCGCCAGTTTCAAAAAAGCCCCTTTATCGGGGCTTTTTTGTGCCTGTGGGTTTTTCATTCGCGTTCTCCTTGAGTTTCTTTCTCGGGGCTGTCGTGTGTGGCGCGAGCAATGGGGTTGCGCGACTGTAGGGCGCGGTGGGGCTGTGCTGGTGGTCGCACTGTAGTGCCGAGCCATGCTCGGCAGAGACCCTCCCGATAATGCCTCTGCCGCGCATGGCGCGGCATAGTGTTGCTTGCGCTGAAGCGCGTTCGCTTCTTTGCAGCAGTGGCGTAAGCCGCGAAGCTGATGCTCGATCAGGTTGCGGGCCTGTGGGTGAATTCACTGGTGTCAGCTTCGCGGCTTGCGCCGCTCCTGCTGGTGCTGATGCGCCTCTGGAGGTGTGTAGGGCGGGGTCGTGTTGTGCTGATGTGCTGCTGGGAAAGCCTCTGCCGAGCATGGCTCGGCACTACAGTGCTCGTGCTCCTGCGTCACTGGTGGGCGTGCAGGGTGCGGCGGGGTGCCGCTGTAGAGTCGAGTCATGCTCGGCTGGAGCTTTCCCGGTAACGCCTCTGCCGAGCGTGGCTCGGCACTACGGACTTGTCTGCTAAAAACACGCATAAAAAAACAGCAGGCAATGCCTGCTGTTTTTGGTATTGGTGCGCTCGGAGAGATTCGAACTCCCGACCACCTGGTTCGTAGCCAGGTACTCTATCCAACTGAGCTACGAGCGCTCAACATTGCTGTTGTAGTTTGAAGCGGTGCAGATTGAATCTGCGTTCTGACATGGTGCGCTCGGAGAGATTCGAACTCCCGACCACCTGGTTCGTAGCCAGGTACTCTATCCAACTGAGCTACGAGCGCGTCGTTGCCAGGAGCGAGATTATGCGGATTTGAGATGTTTGCGTCAACGGTTTTGTGAAAATTTCTTAATCTTCGGGATGAATCAGTGCCGAAGCCACGTTCTGTGGTGATTTCATCCAATGAAAGTGGTCGGCACGTGCGCCCAATTCGCGTGATGACAATACTTTCAGGCGGTGTGCCGACGCTGGAAGCTTGGCCAGCAGTTGTTGCATCGAACTGACCGGCGCCAGCCAATCATTGTCCAGCACCACGGCGCGCGTCGGTGCGCTGATACGGCGCATGCCTGCTTCAAGATCGATCGGCATTCCCTGTGCCGCATAGTGGTTGCTGAGGCCCACGCGCGCCCAGTCGCGTATCAAGCCACGTGCCTCGGTACCACCGAAACCGACGCGTCGGCCGGGCAGGGTGCCATTGCGTTGTGCGAGCCAGGGCAGGAAACGATAGGCCAGCGGTAGCAGCCAGCCGCGCGGTGGCGGAAAGCTGCGCCACCAAGGCGTGCCGCTGGCGACCAGCCACAAGGCGTCGAGCCCGGCATCGCGCTGGCCGGCGTAGCAGCAGCTGAGCTGGCCGCCGAGGCTATGTCCGCCAAGCCGGAACGGCAGGCCGGGCAGGGTGGCATGTACGGCCGCTTCGGCGGCAGGAAGGTCGAGTTGCAGCAGCTCCCTGTAACCCCAATCGTGGCTGCGATCCGGGCGCAAGCTGCTGCTGCCATTGCCGCGCCATTCGTGCAGGAACACGGCAATGTCGTGGACGGCGAGCGCTTCGGCGAACGCCTGGTAATGGCGCGCTGCCACGCCCAGCGCTGGCAGCCACAGCAGGCAGGCGCGGGGTTGTGCGGGCAGGTAGGCCAGCAGTTCGAAACGGTGGCCATCGGCGCTGCTGACCTGCAGCGCCGATGTCTCATGCGCCGTCGTGTCTGCGCTCATGCCGGACGCGCCGCGCCGAAGTGATCGAGCACCATCACTTCGCTGCGGCCGGGGTGGTAGCCGCCCTGCAGGCCGCGCGCGACGTAGTCGATGGCTGCTTCGCAGGCGTTGGCCAGCGACAGTCCGCAGCAAAGCTGCGCAGCGATCGCCGAAGCCAGTGTGCAACCGGTGCCATGCGCATCCACCGGTAGCCGGCTGTGGCTGAATTCTTCGCGGCTGACGCCATCGAAATAACGGTCAATGACGCGGTTGCCTTCCAGCAGATGGCCGCCTTTGAGCAGCACTGCGCCAGCACCCATCTCGATCAGCGCGGCAGCTGCGTCTTCAGCCTCATCGCCATTGTTGATGCTGCGACCAAGCAGCAGTTCTGCTTCAGGTGTATTCGGGGTCAGCAGGGTGGCCAAGGGCAGCAGACGTTCGCGCATGGCGCGTAGTGCGTTGTCCTCCAGCAGTTTGGCGCCGCTGGTGGCGACCATCACCGGATCGAGCACGATATGGGTGGGGCAGCGCTGCTCCAGGACATCGGCAACCAGGTGGATCACGTCGGCGTTGGCGAGCATGCCGAGCTTGACCGCATGGATGTCGAAGTCGTCGAAGCAGGCGTCCAGCTGCGCCTGCAGGAACGGCAGCGGCGGCACGTGCACGGCTGTGACGCCGCGGGTGTGCTGTGCGGTGAGCGCGGCGATCGCTGACAAGCCATGCACGCGGTGTGCGGCAAAGGCCTTGAGATCGGCTTGGATGCCGGCACCACCGCCGGAGTCGGAGCCGGCGATGGTAAGGGCGGAAACAGGTGTTGAAGGACTCATGCGGTGATTGTGCAGGGTTTGTCCTTCGTCTGCCTCAGGCTTGCCGGCGCACTGCCCATTGGCGGTACAGCACGTAGCCCAGGCCGCTCAGTCCGGTCAGTACGGCTGGGACCAGTAGAGCATCGTACTGCCAGCGCGCGAACAGCCAGGCACCGAGTATGCCGCCGGCCAGGAAGCCACTGATGATCAGGCCATTCAGGGTCAGCCGGTGCATCGGCACCGGCAGGCCGCGCAGCAGGTGACCCAGGCCGATTCCCAGGTCGGTGAACATGCCGCTCAAGTGGGTGGTGCGGACCACGGCACCGCTGAAGGTGGTAACCATGGCGTTCTGCAGCCCGCAGGCCATGGCAGCGGCCAGTGCGCCCCAGATCTGCTGCTGTTTGAACAGCGGGATGGCCAGCAGCAACAAGGCCGATTCCAGGGCCAGTGCGATGCCATAGCGCCGACCAAGCTGCAGGGTGCTGTCCTGGATGATCAGTCCACTGAACACTGCACCAAGGGCAAAGGCGATCAGCAGGCCCCAGAGGTGGCCGACCGCGCGCCAGTCGGCATGCGCAAGGGCGATGCCGAGCTGGCTGGTGCTGCCGGTGAGGTGGCTGACGGCCTGGTGCTCAAACCCCAGGAAGCCGACAACATTGACGATGCCGGCCACGCAGGACAGCACGATGGCGCCAATCCAGACCCAGGTGGGCAGGCGGACCTTCATGCCGACGCCGGATCAGGGCTTGGACAGCGCGCCGTTGCGCTCGATGCTGGAGAACGTGCCGGCTTGTGGGTCGTACACCGCGCCCCAGAACTGCGCGCCGCCATCGCAGACACGGATCGCCTCGCGGGCCGGGTTGATGTCGCTGTGGTCGGGCAGGGTAAAGGCGTTGATGTAGATCAGGCGCTTGCCGCTGGACTCGAAGCCCACGTACTGGCGGCCGGACAGGGCCGGCTCGGCAATGCTGGGCTGCAGTTGTGCCAGCCGGCTCTCCAGCGCGTCGATATCGGCGCGGCTGGGTGCCCAATAGCCGGTGACTTCACCGGCGTGCTTGGCGGGGCTGTCGCGCGAGCAGGTGTCCAGCACCTGCGCGGCGACCACGGGGCGGGTGACGACCCAGGACTGTCCGGTCTTGACCGCCGTCGGCACGCTGCCGGGGCGCGTGTTCGACGGCGTGCAGGCTGCCAGCGTGAGTGTTGCTGCAGCCAGCAGGGACAGCGTGCGCAGATGTTTCACAGGACCTCCGAAGCATAATCGGCCAGACGCGAGCGTTCGCCCCGGCGCAGTGTGATGTGTGCACTGTGCGGCCAATTCTTGAAACGGTCCACCGCATAGGTGAGGCCGGACGTGGTTTCGGTGAGGTAGGGCGTGTCGATCTGCTCGACGTTGCCCAGGCAGACGATCTTGGTGCCGGGGCCGGCGCGGGTGATCAGGGTCTTCATCTGCTTCGGGGTGAGGTTCTGTGCCTCGTCCAGGATCAGGTAGCGTGACAGGAAGGTGCGGCCGCGCATGAAGTTCAGCGAGCGGATCTTGATGCGGCTGGCCAGCAGGTCATTGGTGGCTGCGCGGCCCCAGGCACCGCCGTCCTGGTTGTGGGTGAGCACTTCCAGGTTGTCGGTGAGGGCGCCCATCCACGGCGTCATCTTTTCTTCTTCGGTGCCGGGCAGGAAGCCGATGTCCTCGCCGACGCTGACCGTGGCGCGGGTCATGATGATCTCGCGGTAACGCTGGGTATCCATGGTCTGCGCCAGGCCGGCGGCCAGGGCCAGCAGGGTCTTGCCGGTGCCGGCGGTGCCGAGCAGGGTGACGAAGTCGATCTCCGGGTCCATCAGCGCATTGAGGGCGAAGTTCTGCTCGCGGTTGCGTGCGGTGATGCCCCACACCGAATGCGAGCCGTGGCGGAAGTCGTTGACCACCGACAAGGTGATGCGGCCATCGCCCTCGACCTTGCTGACCTTGAGTTCCACTTCGTCATCGCCGGCCAGGTAGGCGTACTGGTTGGGATGCCAGTCCTCGTCGTCGGCGGCCTGGATCTCGTAGCTGGTGCGGCCCTTGTCGCTCCAGCTGCGCAGGCTTTCGCTGTGCTTCTTCCAGAAATCCTCCGGCAGCACGGTGGCGCCGGTGTAGAGCAGGCTGAAATCGTCCAGCGCGCGGTCGTTCTCGTAGTCCTCCGAATCGATGCCGGCGATGGCGGCCTTGATCCGCAGGTTGATGTCCTTGGAGATGAACACCACCGGGGTTTCCGGATGTTCTTCCTTCAGTGCCAGGATCGCGCCGAGGATGGCGTTGTCCGGGATCACCTTGCCAAAACTCTTGCCGGCCTCGAAATGGCTGGTCTGGAAGTAGAGGTTGCCGGCGCTCTGCGCGCCGCGCAGCTGCAGGCCCTTGGGGCGTGCCAGCGGCACGCCGTTCTGCACACTGCCGATGCCGGCCTGTTCGATCAGCTCGTTGAGGAAGCGGCTCACCTGGCGGGCATTGCGGCTCGCTTCGGTGGTGCCCTTCTTGCCGTTGTCCAGCTCCTCGATCACCTGCATGGGCAGGTAGACATCGTGTTCCTCGAATTTGAACAGCGCGGTCGGATCGTGCATCAGCACGTTGGTATCCAGTACGTAGATGCGCTTGCCTCGGGTCATCGTCGATTCCTGGTGGCGGGACAGGGTCACGCCATCGCACCTGCAAGGCAGGGCGATGGGGTGGGTTGGAACAGGAGGTGGGTCACTTGGTTTGAGCGGCCTTCAGTGCGTCGAGCACGGCATCGGCATGGCCGGCGACCTTGACCTTGCGCCATTCCTGCACGAGCTGGCTATCGGGCGAGATCAGGAAGGTGCTGCGTTCGATGCCGCGCACCTGCTTGCCGTACATGTTCTTCATCTTGATCACGTCGAAGGCACTGCACAGTGCTTCATCGCTGTCGCTGATCAATGGGAACTTGAAGCCCTGCTTGGCGCAGAAGTTGTCGTGCGACTTCAGTGAGTCGCGGGAGACGCCGAACACCTGCGCACCTGCACGTTTGAACCTGGGTAGCAGTGCGTTGAAATCCAGGCCTTCGGTGGTGCAGCCGGGGGTGCTGTCCTTCGGGTAGAAGTACAACACCAGCCATTGGCCGGCCAGTTCGCTGAGGCTGGTAGTGGTGCCGCCGGACAGGGCCAGTGGCAGGGTGAGGGTGGTTCGGTCCAGGGTATCGCCGATGTTCATCAGATCCTTTCCGGAGCCTGGGGGTGTTCGGTTGCAATTGCATGAAACGCCGCGCGCCTGTGATGGGCGCGCGAATTTCAGAACTTCATCGGGTCCATGATCGCGTCCAGGTTGAGGTGGTCGCAGAACTCGAGGAAATCGTCGCGCAGGGCGGCGATGTGCATGTTGGAGGGTACGCCAATGGTGATCTGCGCAGAGAACATTTCCGCACCGGTCTGCATGGCCTGGTAACGGGTGCTCTGCAGGTTCTCGATGGTGATGCCCTGGCGGTCGAAGAAGTCGGCCAGCTGGAACAGGATGCCCGGCTTGTCGGCGGCAACCACTTCCACGATATACGGCAGCAGGTTGGACTGCGCCTGCTTGGCAGCGGTGCGATACCACACCAGTTTCAGGTTCTCTTCGCGCTCAAGCCGGGTCAGCATGGCTTCGAGCTTGGCGACGGCATCCCAGGAGCCGGTGGCCAGGGTGGTCACCGAGACATCGCGGCCAACCGTGGACAGGCGGGCATCGACCAGGTTGCAGCCGCTGTCGGCGATACGACGGGTAACGGACAGCAGGGGGGACTCCGGATGCGTCGTATAGGCGTTGATCAGGAGGTGGTTTTCGGTCGGCAGCGGCCGCGGCGTGGTGTCGGTCAAGGTGGTTCCGGGTGCTAGATGAGTCTGAACAACTCCATTTGGGGGCTGTTCGCTGGTGTCCAGCATACTTGCCCGTGCTTTCGACCGGCAAGTAACATGCTTTCGGTCACGAACCCGCCGCCCGGCGGGCTTCTCTACCCCCACGAAGAGCGACTGACCCTTTGTCCATATCTGGTCTCATCACCGCGTTGGCGACGCCTTTCAAGGCTGACGGCGCACTCGATCCTGACGGCTGGCAGCGCCTGTTGGCGCAGCAGCTCAAGGGCGGCGTCCAGGGTGTCGTGGTAGCCGGTTCGACCGGCGAAGCCTCGACCCTGTCTGACGATGAATACGATGGTTTGCTGCGCAGCGCCGTTGCCGCCTTCGGTGGCAAGGTGCCGGTGCTGGCCGGCACCGGCCTGTCCGGCACCGCCAGGACGATTGCCCTGACCAAGCGCGCGGCGGCCAATGGCGCCACCCATGCGCTGGTGGTCACGCCGCCGTATGTGCGGCCCACCCAGGAGGGGTTGCGCCAACACTATCTGGCGGTCGCCGAGCAGGGTGGCCTGCCGGTGGTGCTGTACAACGTGCCCGGGCGCACCGGTTGCGACCTGCTGCCGGAGACCGTCGCTGAGCTGGCCGGGCATCCGAACATCATTGGCATCAAGGAGGCGGTGGGTGATACCACCCGCCTGAAAGCCCTGCTGGAGCTGCGCAGCGACAGCTTTGCCATTCTCAGTGGTGACGATGGCTCGGCCGCCCGTTCCATGCTGTCGGGTGCCGACGGCCTGATCTCGGTGGGCTCCAACGTACTGCCGGGCGCTTACCGCACCCTGTGTGACCTGGCCCGTGCCGGCCAGCACGAGGCGGCGGAGGCCTGGGACGCCCGTTTGCAGCCCTATCACGATTTCTGCGGTGTCGAGTCCAACCCCATTCCGGTCAAGGCGCTGCTGCAGCGCATTGGCATCGGCCACGGGCTGCGCCTGCCGCTGCTTCCGCTTTCCGCGCCGTACCACGCACATGCCGATCATCTGGCTGCTGACGTGGGTGCGTTGGAAGAACTATCCAGCCGCTGATCCGGCGGCCTTTGAACTCTGGAGATTCACCCATGCGTCAAACCTCTACCGTTCGCGTGTTCTCGCTGGTGCTGCTGGGCGTGGTTACCGCCGTGGCGACCTCAGGCTGTTTCTTCAAGCGCGGTGCGCGTGGTGACTATGCGCTGGCCCCGGAGGCGCGCCCGCTGGAAGTGCCGCCGGATCTGAACCTGCCCAACACCGCTGGCTCGGCGCCGATCCCGGCCCTGGCGTCGGCGGCCAAGCCGGCACCGGCTTCGGCAGCGACCGTGGCGTCGTCGCAGAGTGGCTTCACTGTCAGTGGTGGCCGCGATGAGGTGTTCGGCAAGGTCGGTGATGCGCTTGCCGGCGTTGAAGGCCTGACCATCGCCAGCCGTGCGCAGCTGCTGGGCTCCTACGATGTGGCCTACGAAGGCAGCAACTTCCTGGTCCGCGTAGTGGCGGTGGATGCCGGTGCCTATGTGTCGGCGGTGGATCCGCGTGGCATGCCGGCGACCGATGCCGCAGCGACCAAGCTGATCGCCGCGCTGAAGGCCAAGCTGGCGGGTTGATAGCCGCGGCTTGGGAACAAAAAAGTTCCGGTGTCAAGCGTTTGTGAAAACAGCCTGATGGCCGGAAGTCTATATGGGGCACGGGTTTAGCTCTACTTCGGGCCGCTTTGCGGGGCTGCGGCGTTGTGGGCTAGGAGCCACATAAGAGCGTCGCGGTAGAAAGCCGGAGAGTGCTGCATCGGGGACGATTGCCAGCAGACGGCGGCCGCGTTTCACCATCATAGCCCACAACGCCGCAGCCCTCCAGAACGAAGAACGCGCAGCCTTGGGCTGCGCGTTCGAGGGATGGATACCACGGGAAACCGGCATCATCAGCTTGGCTTCGGTGGCGCGGCCTTGCCCGCGCCTCCCTTCCTGAATCCCCGATCCCCGGCCATGAAGGCTTCCAGCATGTGCGGAATCAGCACCGTGGCATCGACCGCCTCGCCGTAGGTCTGCGCGTGCAGCGCAGCGTAGCGGTCGAGGTCGGCTTTCAGGCTGGCCGGGCAAGCAAAGGTCAGCTTCGTGGATTCCGTTTTCGGCAGCGGCCCGAGCCGCAGCTTGCGCGTCGTCATCGTGAAGTCCCCCTCTGGAAGAAAAGTGGCTGGTACGGACGCAGCACCAGATCACGGTTGACGATGATGCGAACCGGCAGGCCCGGCCGCTCCGTCAGCGTCGGCTGGATGTTCATGTTGCGCCGGGTCATCTCTTGGCCGACCTGATTGATGCTGTCTTGGGCGCTGTCGCGCCCGGCGATGACGATGCGGTTGCCGTCCTGCCGGTTCTCCGGTGCGGCCAGCTCAGCACCAACACCCAGCAGCGTCGTCAGCGCCGCCCCGGCGAAGATGCGGCCCCAGTGATAGTCCACGTCGTCTTCCAGCCCGGCATAACCAGCCGGGTCGGTGCCGGCCAAGTTGTCGAGCGTGAGCGAAGACGTGTCGGGCAGGATGATCCGGTTCCACACCACTTGCACGCGGCTCTGCCCGTAGCTGACCTGGCTGTTGTATTTGCCCAGGATGCGCGAACCCTGCGGGATCAGCAGGAACTTGCCGGTGGCGGTGTCATAGACCGGCTCCGTCACCGTGGCGATCACGTCGCCGGGCAAGTCCGACTTGATGCCTGTCACCAGCGCCCCGGCCACCACCGTTCCGGCCATGACCTGATACGGCGAAGCCGGCAAGGTCAGATTGCCGGAATTACGGGTTTCCGTGGTTCCGGCTTTCTGGAAAGCCTCTTTCTGGTCTTGCCGGTTCTGTACGGCGGTCGGGTCGGCAGGCTGGGCCGCCGTCGAGGCCGGGCCAGCCGCCAGCGGGTCGAAGGCCGCATTGGCGGCGAAGCCCTGCGCGGCAGCCACCTGCGTCTGCGCCACCGGCGCGGCCTTCTGCGAACCCGAGCGGAAGAACACCGACGATGCCGCCGCCGATTCGGCTTCCTTGCGCAGCGCGTCGTTGGGGTCGTGGCCGGGGGCCGCGTAGGCGGCCGTCACCGGCTGCTGCGACTTCACGATGGCCGGGCCAAGATCGCCAGGCAGCGGTGGCCCCAGCTCCGGCACCTTCGGCGGCAGCTTGGAATAGTCGGCCGGCAGCGCGTCCAGCCCTTCGGACTTCGAGACGCGATCGACGTTGTAAAGCTCGGTCTGCTCGCCTGCGCCGCGCCGCTGCGGTTGCAGCGACCACATCAGCGCGCCGAGCACTGCGACCGACAGGGTGCCGGCGAGGATGGCCAGCGTGCGCCGGTTCAACCGCGTGACCGGGCGCGGCTGGGCGCGCAGCGCCACCGCTTCGGGTGCTACCTTGCCCGCCTGTGGCGTGGCGAGGTCGGGGGTGTCGTCCTGGCTCATGGTCAGTTCCTCCGCGCCACGCCATCCGTGCGTTCGATACGCACCACGTCGCCGCCGTCACCGCCCAGGCGCAGTTCGGCAGCGCCGAACAGCCGATCCACGATGTAGTACGGCGAGCGGAAGCGGTAGTTCACCAGTTGCCCGTCGCCCTGCGCGCCGATCACGAACAGCGGTGGCAACTCGCCTTGCGCGATGCCCGGCGGGAACTGGATATAGACCTTCTCGCCGTCATCGAAGGCGCGCAGCGGCTTCCACGGCGGATTACTGCCGCTGACCGCGTAGCGGAAGCGGATCTTCTCCAGCGACAAGCCGGTATCGACAGGCGCGGCGGCGCTGGCCGCCTGCGACTGACGCTGCAAGGCCAGCATTCGGTCTTTCGGGTAGTCCCAGGACACCGACGCCATCCATGCCTTTTCCGTCGAGGTCAGCTCCAGCAGGTACGTCCGGCGGCTGGTGGTGATGACCAGGTTCGTTTTGAGGCCCGAGCGGATGGGCTTGACCAGCACATTGACGCGCAGCGCATCGCCGCTGCCGCTGGACGTGTCGCCCACAATCCAGCGCACGGTATCGCCAGCCGCGACAGTGACAAGTTCCTCGCCGGGCTGGAGCGAAACCACGGTCACGCGCCCCGGCGCGGCATAGACCTGATAGAGCGCGCCATCGGTGAAAGGCCACACCTGAATCGCATTGACGTAGCCCTCGCGGGTCGGCGCAATGCGCGCTTCGGCGTTGGCACGGGAGACGCGCACCTTCTCGTCGGCCGGCTCCGGTATAGCCGGGGCTGTGTCCACCTCGGGCAGCGGCTTCAACTGCGCCGGGAGTGCCAGCGGCTCGGGCACGGCGACCACTTCCACCGGCGCGGGTGGCTCCCGCAGCGGCTGCGCCTGCACCGGCTCATCGAGCGAGATGGACGGCGGCGGCTTGCCCTGCGAGGCGCAGCCCGAGAACAGAACAGTCGAGGCCAGCAGGATTAACGGGAAAACGGATTTACGGAAAAGTGCATTCATGGCTTGGCTCCTTCGGACGAATCCAGTTCGCGGCTCCACGACAAGCCATTGACGTAGATACCCAGCGGGTTCTTGCGCAGGCGCTGTTCAGTGCGCGGGGTTTGCAGGACGGTGGAAAGCACGGCGTTCCAGCGTTCGGTGCCAGCGGGTGCGCCATTGACGAATCGCTGCTCTGTCCAGCGCACGTTGAAAGACGTGTCGCTGGCGCGCACGACGCTGGTGATCTGCACCGTCACCGACTCCTTGCCGATGCGGGCGAATGGGTCGTTCTTGCTGGCGTAGTCGTTGAGAATGGCCGCGCCTTTGTCGGTGGTGTAGTCGTAGGCATCGAGCCAGTTCTGCCGCACCACGATGGGGTCGATGGACAGCGAGCGCACCAGAGTCACGAAGCGCGCCAGGTGGTGCGCGATCTGCGCATCGGCGGGCCGGTACGGCGTGGCGGCTTCGCCGACGGCGCGCACCTGCCCCGACTGATCGACCTCGATGACATAGGGCGTGACGATGGACTGCGCCGAGCGCCACACCAGGCCGCCGGCCATCAGCAGCGCGAGCGTGAGGCAGCCGAAGGCCATGAAACGCCAGTTCTTGGCCTGCACGCGGGCCGAGCCGATCCGGTCGTCCCACACCTGCGCGGCGGATTGGTACGGGGTGGCAGGCTGCGGCGTGTCGGCGTAGCGCACCTGCGGGCGTTTGAATCGCATGGGTGTTCTCCTTGAAGGTCAGGTATCGGGTCACTCATCGGGGCGCAGGCTCGGGCCTTGCCCCGAGCCGCCGCCGTCGCCACCGCGCAGCGTGTGGGCGGCGGTGGTGGCGGCATGGGTGATCTGCTGGCGGCGGTGCATCCGCTTGGCCCAGGCGGGTTGCTCCTGCTTCGGCGCGCTGGCGGCGCTTTCCGTGCCTTCGCTTGCAGCGGCCTGGCCGGAACCGGCAGCGCCGGCATCCGCGCCGTTCCAGCCAGCACGGAAGGAACCGGCCACCTTCTGCCCGGCAGCGGACACACCCGATGCAGCGCGGCGGCCTGCGGCCTGTGCGCCGGTCTTGGCGACGTTGCCCAGGCCCGCCGCCGCGCCCTTGGCCCCGCCGCCCGCAGCGGCGGAACCGGCCTGGAATGCGGACTTGGCGCTGCTGGCCGCCGACGTGGCGGCGCGTGCGCCGCTGCCGGCGAGCTTGGCGGCGGCCGGGGCCATGCGTGCGCCCGCCATGACCGCACCGCCCACGCCAGTCGCGGCGGCACCGATAGCAACACCGGTGCCGACCGCGCCGACGGCCGCGCCCGCCATCGCGCCCGCGCCGAGCTGCGGTGCACCGGACACGAGGCCGGTGGCGATCCCGGGGCCGAAGATGCCCAGCGCCAGCAGCGCGAGCGAGGCCAGCATCACGACCAGCGCGTGGTCGATGGAAGGCTCGTCGGGATGAACCTGGAACTCCGCGAACAGGCCCGAGCCGATGCCGACGATGACGGCCAGTACCAAGACCTTGATGCCCGACGAAACCACGTTGCCGAGCACCTTTTCCGCAAGGAAGCTCGTCTTGTTCCAGAGTGCGAACGGAATCAGGACGAAACCGGCGAGCGTGGTCAGCTTGAACTCGATCAGCGTGATGAAAAGCTGTACCGCCAGCACGAAGAAGCAGAGGATCACCACCAGCCAGGCGATGAACAGCACCACGATGGGGTCGAGGTTCACGAACACTTCGGGGAAGCCGGCCATGTCACCGATCTGGTCGAGGATTGGCGCAGCGGCGTCAATGCCCGTCTTCGCCAGCCGGCCCGGCTGCAAGAAGTTCTCCATCGTGATGGCGGAGCCGGTGGCGGTGATACCTAGTCCCGCAAATGACCGGAACACGATGCCCGACAGCCAGTTGAAGTTGCCGATGATGTAGGCGAAGGCACCGACGTAAAGCACCTTGCGCAGTAGCTTGGCGATCACGTCCTCGCCCTGGCCGGTCGCATGACTCATGGCCCAATACAGGCCGGCGATGGTCATGTCGATGACGATGAGCGTGGCCGTCAGGAACGCGACTTCGCCTTGCAGCAGACCGAAACCGGAGTCGATGTAGCGCGAGAAGGTATCGAGGAATCTGTCGATGATCGTCACGTCGTTCATGGCGTGTTCTCCCCTGTGGGTTCATCGAAGCTCGGCGGAATCGGCGGCAGTTCGGCCAGCGTCCGGTACTCGTCCGGCCCGGTGTGGCCGGCGAAGAAGCGCCGCCGGAAGGCTTCGGCGGCGGCGTGGCAGGCGTCTTCGCCAGCAGCCTGCCGATCGGTCGCGCATTGGGCGCGCAGCGCCTTGAGCCGCACGGGATCGGCGGCCAAGGTCGCGGCCAGGTCTTCGGCCGGCTGCTGGCCGCACGCGGTCAGCAGCACGGCCAGCAGGACAGGAGCGCATCGCATGGCCGCCTCCCGTCAGTTGTTGTAGAAATTGACGGTCTGCGGCGTGTACGGCGTGCCGGTGCCGAGGAAGCGCCGCCGCACTTCGCGGGCGCGCTCGGTGGCCGCCGCCTGCCGCGCCAGTTCCAGCGAAGCCGCCCGGTCTTGCGTGATCTGGAGCTGCTGGGTCTGAATCGACTGTTTGGCCTGGAGCGCCAGCAGTTGATTGGTGGCCTGCATGGCTTGCAGCGCGCCGGTGGCCGACTGGCTCTGGCTCACGAGGTCGGCCAGCGCGCTTTCGTCTTTCGCCAGGTTCTGCGACACCTGCGCCTGCATCCGCATCGCGGTGTGCAGGCCGTTCAGGGTGTTCTTCCAGCGTTCCTGCGCATCGCGCAGCATCTGGTCGCCGCTGATGGTGGCGGCGTACTGCTCCGGGTACAGGCGCGAGAACGTGGCATCCATGCTCTGCACGTCGTAGGCCAGCCCCTGCGCCTCGGCGATCAGGCGTTCGGTGGTGGCGAGCGTGGAGCGCAGCCGGTTGACGATGTTGAAATCCAGATTCGCCAGATTGCGCGCCTGGTTCATCAGCATCTGCGCCTCGTTCTGAAGTTGGTTGATCTGGTTGTTGATCTGCTCCAGCGTGCGAACGGCGGTCAGCGTGTTCTGCACGAAGTTGGACGGGTCGAACACCGTCAGCGCCGATGCGGGCTGCACGGCCAGCAGCGACACCGACAGCGCGGCGGCGAGCGAAACGGAAAGCACACGGGTCTTCATGGCGAAACCTCCAGCGGTTGAGTAGCGAGGAAAGAAGCCGCCGCCGGTGAGGACGGCAGCAGGTCAGCGGCCCAATCGAGGGCGCGATGGCGCAGCCACGCGCCGGCGAAGCCGGGAGCGCCGGCCTGCGTCAGCACGCGCTCGATGTCGCGTTGGTCTTGCGGTGTGGATGCGCCCGCGAAGGCGAGCGCGGCCGGCCCCAGGTCGAGGTCGAACAGGCGGTTTCCCAGGCGCGATTGGTAGTAGTAGTCCCGCTTGGGCTGCGCGGTGGCGACGATTTCGATTTGCCGCGAGTTCAGGCCGAAGCCTTCGTAGATCGTGCGAATCTGCGGTTCGGTCGCTTGCGGGTTGGGCAAGAAAACCCGGCTCGCGCAGCTTTCGATGATCGCGGGCGCGATGGTCGAATCCTTGATGTCAGCGAGCGACTGCGTGGCGAAGATCACCGACACGTTTTTCTTGCGCAGCGTCTTCAACCATTGCCGGATGCGTGCCGCGAAGGATGGTTCATCAAGGAAAAGCCAGGCTTCATCGAGGATCAGCAGCGTGGGCGCACCGTCGAAACGCGCATCGAAGCGGGCGAACAGATAGCGCAGCACTGCTTGCACGGCCGCGGGGCTGTGCATGAGTTCTTCCATCTCGAAGCCCTGCACGTCGCCACTGCCGAGCCGGTCACGGTCGGCATCCAGCAGCTTGCCGTGCGCGCCGCCGAGCACATAGGGCGACAGGGCTTGGCGCAGCGCGTTCGATTGCAGCAGCACCGAGAGCCCGGTCATCGTGCGCTGTTCCACCGGCGCACCGGCAAGACTGCCGAGCGCCGACCAGATGGCAGCCTTCTCGTCCGGGCCGACGGCCACGCTTTCGTGCAGCAGCCGGCCTTCCACCCATTCGGCCGCCCAGGTGCGGTAGCCCTCGCCGTCGATGCGGGCGAGCGGCTGGAAGGCGATACCGCCGTCCGCGCCCAGGTCGTAATGCTCGCCGCCCAGCCCGAGGATGGTGGCGCGCATCGAGCGCCCCATGTCGAAGGCGAAGATGCGCGAGCCGCCATAGCGACGGAACTGCAAGGCCAGCATCGCCAGCAGCACGGATTTGCCCATGCCGGTCGGCCCTGCGATCAGCGTGTGCCCCACGTCGCCGATGTGCGTCACCAGCCGGAACGGCGTGGCGCCATCGGTGCGCGTGACGATCAGCGGCGGGCCGTCGAGGTGGACGTTCTTCTCCGGGCCAGCCCACACCGCCGACAGCGGCATCATGTGCGCCAGGTTCAGCGTCGAGACGATGGGCTGGCGCACGTTGGCATAGGCGTTGCCCGGCACCGACGACAGCCACGCATCCACGGCATTGAGCGTTTCAGGGATGGTCACGAAGCCCCGGCCCTGAATCACGCGCTCCACCATGCGCAGCTTTTCGTCGGCCACGACTGGATCGGCATCGAGTACCGTCACCGTGGCGGTGAGGTAGCCGAAGGCCACTTGATCGCTGCCCAGCTCCTGCAAGGCCGCGTCGGCGTCGGCCGCCTTGTTGCTGGCATCCGTGTCCACCAGTGGCGATTCCTGCTGGAAGATCGTTTCGCGCAGCAAGGCGATGACGTTCTTGCGCTTGGCGAACCATTGACGACGCAGGCGGCCCAGCTCCTTTTCCGCCTCGGCTTTGTCAAGGCAGAGGAACCGGGTACTCCAACGATAGGCAAAACCCAGGCGGTTGAGGTCGTCCAGCAAGCCCGGCCAGGTCGAGGTCGGGAAGCCCCGCACCGACACCACGCGCAGATGCTGGTCGCCCAGCATGGGCGCGAGGCCGCCGACCAGCGCGGAATCGGCTAGCAGCGCGTCGATGTGAAACGGCACTTCCGGCACGGCCACGCGGTAGCGCCGCGTGGACACCGTGGCGTGCAGGTAGGTCAGCGTCTGCGCGTCATCGAGCCAGGCGATTTCCGGCATCACGCCATCGAGCAGGTCAAACACCCGATCCGTTTCCGCCACGAAGGCATCGAGACGACCGCGCCAGTCCACGCCATCGCCCGGCGCGTGCTCGTAGAGCAGCTTGGCCGCACGGGCTCGGGATTCCTCGGGCGGCAGATAGGCCAGCGTCAAGTGATAGGCGCTCTCGAAGTGATTGCCCGATTCCTCGAAGGCGGCGCGGCGTTCCTCATCGACCAGCCAGGACAGCGGCTCGGGAAACTCCGAGTGCGGATAGTCTGCGGCCGGTCGGCGCTCGGCTTCGATGAACAGTGCCCAGCCGGAACCCAGCCGGCGCAGCGCGTTGTTCAGCCGCGCCGTGGTGGCGATCAATTCGCCCTGCGTGGCGCTGTCCAGATCAGGCCCGCGAAAGCGCGCCGTGCGCTGGAACGAACCATCCTTGTTCAGTACCACGCCCGGCGCAATCAGCCCGGCCCAGGGAAGCCAGTCGGCCAGCAATGCGGGCCGCTGGCGGTATTCGGCAAGGTTCAGCATGGCATCCCCCTCACACGTCCAGCAGCGGCTTGTGCTTGATGTGCCGGGCGAAGACCTGCATGAACTGCGGATCGACGCGCGCGCCCCACACCGCCAGCGAGTGGCCGACGATCCAGAGCACGACACCGGGAATCCAGAGTTGCAGGCCCAGCCCGACGGCGGCGGCCAGCGTGCCGTTGGCAATCGCCACGGTGCGCGGTGCGCCGCCCATCAAAAGCGGTTCGGTCAGCGAGCGATGCAGCGGCACCTCGAAGCCTGCCGCGAAGCTGTCCGGCCCGCTCATACGACCGCCCCGCCGGAGAAGCTGAAGAACGACAGGAAGAAGCTCGACGCCGCGAACGCGATGGACAGGCCAAAGACGATCTGGATCAGCTTGCGAAAGCCCCCCGACGTGTCGCCGAAGGCGAGCGCCAGGCCCGTGGCAATGATGATGATGACGGCGACGATGCGCGCCACCGGCCCCTGGATCGACTCCAAGATGGATTGCAGCGGGCCTTCCCACGGCATCGAGGAACCGGATGCCTTTGCCGTGCCCGCCGTCATCAACATGACGGCGGCCAGCAGCAGGCCGTGATGCGCAGGGCCGACCAGCCGCCGCAGGCGTGCGATGGTCGAAACCGGATTTACGGAATTACGGAAAGCGTGAGCGTGCATCTGCGTCATGGCAGTTCTCCAGGTTGGTCAGGGGACAAGGAAGGCGCAGCGGCATCGGCTGCGAGAGGAACCGGCATCAGCTCGGGAAACGGCGTTTCCAGCGCGTCCGCCAGGCGGTAGCCCACACCGTCGAAGCCGACGACGCGGGCGATGCTTTCGACGCGGCGCTTGCGGCCGCGTCCGGCGATGTGGATGACGACGTTGACCGCCTCGGCGATCAGCGCACGCGGCGGGTTCACCGCCACTTCGAGAATCAACTGTTCGAGGCGCAGCAGCGCGCCCAGCGCGGAACCGGCGTGGATGGTGGCGATGCCGCCCGGATGGCCGGTGCCCCATACCTTCACCAAGTCCAGGGCTTCGCCGCCGCGCACTTCGCCGACGATCACGCGGTCGGGCCGCAGGCGCATCGTGGCGCGCACCAGCTCGGTCATGGACACGACGCCAGCGCGGGTACGCAGCGGCACATGGTCGCGGGCGGCGCATTGCAGCTCGATGGTGTCTTCGAGCACCAGCACGCGGTCGCCGGTGGCGGCGATCTCGGCCAGCAGCGCGTTCGCCAGCGTGGTCTTGCCGCTGCTGGTCGCCCCGGCGATCAGGATGTTCTGGCGCTCGCGCACGGCGCGGCGCAGGAAGTCCGCCTCGCCTGCGGTCAGGATGCAGTCGGCCACATAGCGATCCAGGCCGATGATGCTCACGGCGCGCTTGCGCAGCGCGAAAGCCGGGCCGGGCGCGGCGGGTGGCAGGATGCCCTCGAACCGCTCGCCGGTTTCGGGCAGCTCGGCGGTCAACAGCGGTCGTCCGCGATGCACTTCCGCGCCGACGTGCGCGGCCACCAGCCGGATGATGCGTTCGCCATCGGCCTCGGGCAGTTCCACGCCCAAGGGCGCGCGGCCCGACGACAGACGATCCACCCATAGGGTGCGGTCGGGGTTGAGCATGATTTCGACCACATCGGGGTCTTCGAGCGCGGCGGCGATCAGCGGCCCCATGGCCGTGCGCAACATCTGTATGCGGCGATCCAGCGAGACGGCAGAAGATGGCTTCGGCACTGCGCTCATGAGGCACGCTCCTGCGCCTCGGCCAGTGCCGCCGCGTCATCCATCCTCATCGGGTCGGGGTGCAGTTCTTCCACCACATCGCGCACCAGGCTGCGGCCGCGCAGCAGGTGTCGGCCGAGCTGTTCGACGAACTGCTCGAAGCGTGCTTTGCCCTGGGCGCGGGCCGCGTCCTGATGGGCTTCGGGAACCGGCGTGCTGACAGTCAGGAAGTAGCGGACGAACAGCGCCAGTGTTTCGATCTGGATGTTCTGGTCACGCTCCAACCGCTCGACCTGCCGCGACAGGCGATCCAAGCGCTTGGCGATAGCCGCCTCGCGCTGGTCGCCGGCATCGGGCGACAGCCACGATGCGAGCGCCGCCGCGACGATGGACGACTTGGACACGCCTTTCTTGGCGGCCAGTTCTTCGAGGCGCTTGGCGTGCTCGGGCTGGATGAACAGATTGAGGCGGTATTGGCTCATAAGTCGATTCCGTCGTTGGGGTCGAGGGAAGCCAGCCGGGCCGTGCGTTGCATGGCCGGATCGAACTGGCGAGGGAGCGGCAACAGCAGGTCGTCGTCGTCATCGAGCAGCCCCAGGTCGTTGCCGGCGGGCTGCGGGTCGGGGCTGTATTCCGCGACTTCGGATAGCTCCGGCTGGCGGCGCGGGCCGCCGTCGTCGGTGCCGCCCAGGCCATCGGTGGCTGCGGTGGCCGGTGCGGCGGGAACGGCGGGGATCGCCATGCCGCTCCAGTCGTCTGGCCGGGCCGGTGGCGCATCGGCGTATTGCCCTGCCGCGAGCGCGGGCGGAGGCAACACGCGGCTCTTGAAATTCGCGTCCGCGTAGTAGCGCAGCTTCTTCGCCTTGATCGGCGCCACGCTGGACACCATCACCACGGCTTCGTCGATCGGAAGCTGCATCACTTCGCCGGGCGTCAGCAGCGGGCGAGCCGTCTCCTGCCGCGACACCATCAGATGCCCCAGCCATGGCGCGAGCCGGTGGCCTGCGTAGTTGCGCTGCGCGCGCAGTTCGGTCGCGGTGCCGAGCGTTTCGGAAATGCGTTTGGCCGTGCGTTCGTCGTTGGTCGCAAACGTCACGCGGACATGGCAGTTGTCCAGAATCGAATGGTTCTGGCCGTAGGCTTTGTCGATCTGGTTGAGCGACTGCGCGATGAGGAAGCTGCGGATGCCGTAGCCCGCCATGAAGGCCAAGGCTGTCTCGAAGAAGTCGAGCCGGCCCAGGGCCGGGAACTCGTCGAGCATCAGCAGCAGGTTGTGGCGGCGCTCGATGCCGTCGGAGCCATCGAGTGATTCGGTGAGCCGCCGCCCGATCTGGTTGAGGATCAGGCGGATGAGCGGCTTCGTGCGCGAAATGTCCGAAGGCGGCACCACCAGGTACAGCGACACCGGATGCTCGGACGCTATCAGGTCGGCGATGCGCCAGTCGCAGCGCGACGTGACTTCGGCCACCGTGGGATCACGGTACAGGCCGAGGAACGACATGGCGGTGCTCAACACGCCGGAACGCTCGTTGTCCGACTTGTTGAGCACTTCGCGGGCGGCGGATGCGACAACCGGGTGCGGTGCATCGCCCAGGTGCTTTGTCGTCATCATCCGGTGCAAGGTCAGCTCGAACGGGCTGGCCGGATCGGACAGGAAGTTGGCGACGCCACGCAGCGTCTTGTCTTCGCCCGCGTAGAGCACATGCAGGATGGCTCCGACCAGCAGCGCGTGCGAAGTCTTCTCCCAGTGGTTGCGCTTCTCCAGCGCGCCTTCGGGATCGACCAGAATGTCGGCGATGTTCTGCACGTCGCGCACCTCATACGCACCGCGCCGAACCTCCAGCAGCGGGTTGTAGGCAGCGGATGCCGGGTCGGTGGGGTTGAACAGGAGGCAGTGCGAGAAGCGCGAGCGCCAGCCCGCGGTGATCTGCCAGTTCTCGCCTTTGATGTCGTGGATGACGGCGGACGCGGGCCAGGACAGCAGCGTAGGAACGACCAGGCCCACACCTTTGCCCGAGCGCGTAGGCGCGAAGGTCAGGACGTGTTCCGGGCCTTCGTGGCGCAGGTACTCGTTGCGGTACTTGCCGAGGAAGACGCCCGCCGGTTGCGTCAGCCCGGCTTTGCGAATGTCATCCGCTTCGGCCCAGCGCGCTGAACCGTAGGTCGTGACCAGCTTGGCCTGGCGCGAGCGCCACACCGACATGGCGATGGCCACCACCACGGCCAGCAAGCCGCTGCCGCCCGCAATGGACCCGCCGATGTCGAAGACCTGCGGCGCGTAGGCGTCGAAGAAGAACCACCACTCGAACAGCCGCCAGGGGTGATAGACCGGCGTGCCGAAGAAGTCGAACCAGGGCGAGCCAAGGCGTAGTTGATAGCCCAGGGCGGCGGCTGTCCATTGTGTGGCACCCCACACGCCGGCGATCACGATGCCGAAGACGGCGGCGATCTGCCCGAACAGCACGCCCTGACCTTGCATAGACTGGCCTCCGATTTCCCCTGCTCTGATTCCTCGTCCACTTGCGGCACGGGGACGTGCCGCATAGCGCGAGGATCAGTGCCGGGTCGGTGCCGGTCAAAGACCGTTTTCGGCATCGAAATGCCGAAAAAAGCGATGTTTCAGTCTTCAGGAAACGCGAGAAAAGCGCCGCGAATACAGGCGTATCGTGGCGTGTTACGCAAAAAAACGAAGTTTGGCGGGCAAAATGCCGCGTTTAGAATTTGGGCGGCTTCTCCTGGGGCGTATAGGGCACCTTACCGTCGCCATAAAAACGCTTGCGAGTGGCTTCGGCCACCCTGCGGCATAGCTCGTCACCCAGCGCGGCACGGTCGGTGATGCACTGCCGGCGCAGTTCTTTCAACCGTTGGGGCTCAGAGGCCAATTCTTCAACGGTTGGAATGTCCTTCTGCTTCGGGGCCTCGGATGGGCCGCAGGCCGACAGCAGCACGGCCAGCAGGAGCGGAGTCGTCTTTGTCATGGCTTGGGTTCCTCCGGGGGGTCAGGGTCGATATTCGGCGCGGGACGGTTAGCCTCAGGGGATTCAATCGCCTGTACGCGCTCGATGAAATGGGTCAGCGCGTCTGAAGGCTCGCCCTCCAGGCGCAGCAAATATGTCGTCAGCATCGGCGAGCGGCCCGCCAGCGGTCGTGCGACAACGCCCTGTTCGCGGCTGGCCGCTATATGCGCATAGCCCGTCAACCCGAGCCCGAAACCAGCGGAAACAAGCGCCATCATCAAATCGCAGGACGCCACCCGCTCCACTACCAACGGTTCCATGTCCACGCGGCGTAGCACTCGCTCCACTTGTCGCGCGTGACCTTCGCAAGCCTGCGGGTCGCAGAGGACGAGGGGGTAGCGCAGCAATTCTTCCAACGGAATGCGCTTGTGGGCCAATAAAGTATGTCGTGCCGGTACGGCCACCATCATGGGATCGTTCCACACGGCCAAAGCGGCAATGCCTTCCCCGACTTCATCTGACCGGGCAAAACCCACGTCGTACAAGTCGTCATGAAGTCCTTTGATTTGTTGGGACAGCGGGACTTCAAAGAATCGCAAATCGACTTCGGGTTCTTCTTGGCGGCAGAGTGCAAGCAGTGCTGGCAGCCGCGACGGTGTAATGCCGTCGGAAAGGGCGATACGCAGTTGGCTATGGAAGCCGTTGGCGGCAGCCTTCACACTGTCGCGGGCCTGCTGTATGGCAAGGAAAACACGGGGCACGTGCTCCAAGAACAGCTTGCCGGCCCGAGTCAGTCGAGTGCTGCGACTGGTGCGGACAAAAAGCTGCTCGCCTAACTCTTCTTCCAGTTCCTTGATGGCACGCGATAGCGGCGACTGTTCAATATGCAGCTTCTCGGCGGCACGGGCAAAGTGGAGTTCTTCGGCCACCGCCAGGAAGCAACGCAGATGTCGAAGTTCCATGTGGATTCCCCCTCCTTTGCCCGGCGGTCAGATGCCGCTACCGTTCGACAGAGCTGCCTGGTTCTCGGGAGCTGCCTTCCACCGACCACCCAGGGATTTGAAAAGGTCCGTCAGAGAAGACTGCCGCTGTGTGCTGACCTCGATCAGTGAAATCTGATTGGCAAAGTCATTGCGCTGGGCATCGAGGTAGCGCAGGTGATCGTCCACGCCGGCCCGGTACCTGGCCTGGGACAGCACCAGCGCCTGCTGGCTGCTCTGCGCGAGTTCTCTCAGTGCCTGTTCTTCGCGCCGCAGCGTGTCGGCCGCCACCAGGGCATCCGAGGTTTCCTTGAAAGCCGTTTGGATGGCCTTTTCGTAGCCTGCTATCGCGGAGTCCTTCCTGACCGTCGCCAGTTCGAGGTTGGCCTGATTTCGCCCGGCATTGAAGATGGGCAGGGTAATCTGTGGCGTGAAGGACCAGGATCGCTGGCCGCCCTCGAACAACCCCGACAGTTCGGCGCTGGAACTGCCAAAGAGGCCCGTCAGGGAAACGCTGGGGAAGAAGGCCGCCCGAGCCGCGCCGATGCTGGCATTGCGAGAGCGCAGCAGATGTTCGGCGGCCTGAATATCCGGCCGGTTCGTGAGCAGATCCGACGGTGCGCCAGCGGCGATGCCCTGGACCAGAAGCGTGCGCGTGGCTGGCTCCTGGGGCAGATGGCTGCCTGTGTCGGCGACGCCGACCAGAAGCCCCAGCGCATTGGACGCCTGGCGCACTTCACGGTCGGTGCGTTCGAGCTGCGCCTTGGCCTGTTGCACCAGGCCCACGGCCTCTTGGTAGTCCAGGGCCGTGGCGGTGCCGGCCTGCCGGCGCTGCGCAATCAGCTGGAGCGCCGCTTCCCGGGAGTGCAGCGTCTGCGCCGTCAGAACGTGACGGCGCTGGGCGCCGTCGCGGCTGACGTAAGCCTGGATCACCTCTGCGATCAGGCTGATCCGGGCAGCGCGTGCGTTTTCCTCGGTCGCCAGGTATTCCTCCAGCGCGGCTTGCGACAGGCTGCGCACCCGGCCGAACAGATCAAGCTCGAAAGCCGTCACCCCCACGCCTGCCTGCCAACTGGCCTGCACTTCCGACTGGCCCGAGTAGGTCAGGTCGGCCGGCACCCGCTGGCGCGTACCGCCGCCTTGGACGCCCACACTGGGCAGGCGGTCGGCGCGCTGGACCCGGTATTGCGCGCGAGCGGCCTCGACATTGAGCAGGCTCTGGCGCAGGTCCCGGTTGTTGTCGAGCGCCAGTTCGATCAGCCGCCGCAGATGGTCGTCGGTGACGAACGCATTCCAGTCCAGTTCCGCCGCGGCGACCTGCGTATTCACCGGGGCCGTCCCCGCGCCTTGCCAGTGGCTCGGGATCGGTGCGGGCGGGCGCTCGTAAGTCGGCGCGAGCGTGCAGCCCGCCAGTGCCAGGGTCAACAGGGCGGCCGTCGTGGATCGGGCCACCAGAGATTTACGCTGCTTCATGCCTCGCCTCCTTCGAGCGATTGCTGGCGAGGTGCTGTTCCTTCGCTGGCCTCCTTGCGGCGGCGGAACAACGACAGGACCCGGACGAAAAACACGGGGACGAAAACCACACCGAGCGTTGCCATCACCATGCCGCCGATCACCGCGATGCCGATCGCATGCTGGCTGGCTGCACCGGCCCCGGTCGCCAAGGCCAGCGGCACGACGCCGAGCGTGAAGGCCAGCGAGGTCATCAAGATGGGCCGGAATCGCAGACGCGCCGCTTCGATGGCCGCTTCGGCCAGCGATCGACCCTGTTCGTGCAGGCTCTTGGCGAACTCCACGATCAGGATGGCGTTCTTCGCGGCCAGGCCGATGATCGTCACCAGCCCGACCTTGAAGTACACGTCATTGGACATACCCAGGGCCGTCACCGCCAGCACCGATCCCAGGGCGCCGATCGGCACGATCAGCATCACCGAAGCGGGAATGGCCCAGCTCTCATAGAGCGCCACGAGCAGCAGGAACACCACCAGGATCGCGAGCGTGAACAGCATTGGTGCCTGCGCGCCGGCGGCCTTTTCCTGGTAGGACAGGCCACTCCATTCGTAGCCGATGCCGCTCGGCAATTCCTTCATGATGCGTTCGAGTTCGACCATGGCCTGGCCGGTGCTGTGGCCCGGGGCGGCATCGCCGGAAATCTTGAAGGCGGGGTATCCGTTGTAGCGCGAGACCTGCACGGGCGCGATTTCCCAGGCGGCGCTGGCGAAGGCGCTCAGGGGCACCTGGCCGCCCTTGGCGTTGGGCACATAGAGCTGGAGAACGCTTTCGGGCGTCATGCGCTTGGCACCGTCGGCCTGTACCACCACGCGCTGCATGCGTCCGGTGTTGGCGAAATCGTTGACCGTGGCCGATCCATACGCGCTGGAGATGGCAGTGTTGATCGAATCGAAGCCGACCCCCAGCGCCAGCGCCTTCTCGCGGTCGATGTTCAGCCGCAACTGCGGCCCATCTTCCAGCCCCTCCATGACGGCGTAGGCGAGAACCGGGGAACTGTTGGCCTGCTCCAGCAGTTGGTTGCGCGCCGCGACCAGGGCGTCACGGCCCAGGCCGCCGCGATCTTGCAGGCGCAGCACGAAGCCGCTGGCGTTGCCCAGGCCCTCCACCGGGGGCGGGTTCACGGCCATCACCGTGCCATCGCCATAGCTCCCGAAATGGGCATTGAAGGCATTGACTTCATCGGAAGCCGATTCGCCTTTGCCGCGCTCGGACCAGTCATTGAGCGTCGGAAAGCCCAGCGCGGCGTTCTGCCCGGCTCCTGAGAAGCTGTAGCCCATGATCATGAGGCTGTTGTTCGTCGGCTTGCGATCGAGCAGGTACTTGTCGATCTCTTTGACCGTCGCGGACGTGCGTGCATGACTCGCGCCTGGCGGGAGCTGCACGTCCACGATGTAGTAGCCCTGATCCTCGACCGGCACGAACGCTTCGGGCAGGCGGGTGTAGGTGAACGCGAGCACGGCCACCAGCAGCCCGTAGAGAACCATGGTGCGGCCGCTGCGGCGCACCAGTTGCGAGTTCAGCAGCGTGAAGCGCTGGGTCAGGCGCTCGAAGGAACGGTTGAACCAGCCGAAGAAGCCTTTTTTCTCGGCGTGGTGTCCCTTGGGGATCGGCTTGAGCAGCGTCGCGCACAAGGCCGGCGTGAAGGTCAGTGCCAGGAAGCCGGAGAAAAGGATCGACACCGCCAGCGACAGCGAGAACTGCTTGTAGATGACGCCGACGGAGCCGCTCATGAAAGCCAGGGGGAAGAACACGGCGGCCAGGACCAGCGTGATGCCCACGATGGCCCCCGATACCTGACCCATGGCCTTGATGGTGGCCTCGCGTGGAGACAGCCCTTCCTCGGCCATGAGCCGCTCGACGTTTTCGACCACCACGATGGCGTCGTCCACCAGGATGCCGATGGCCAGCACCATGCCGAACATGGTCATCATGTTGACCGAGAAGCCCAGGACGTGCATCACCGCCAGCGTGCCCGCCAGACACACCGGCACCACGATGGTCGGCACCAGCGTGTAGCGGAAGTTCTGCAAGAACAGGAACATCACCAGGAACACCAGCACCACGGCCTCGATCAGCGTGTGGACGACCTTGTTGATGGCGACGTCCACGAAACGCGAGGTGTCGTAGGGAACCGTGTATTCGATGTCGTCGGGGAATCCCGCCGAGAGTTCCGCCAGGCGGGCCTTGACGGCTTCGGCCGTCTGCAAGGCGTTGGCCCCTGGGCTGAGCTGGACGGCAGCGGCCACCGCCTGCTTGCCGCTGTTGAGGGCGTCGAAGTTGTATTCCTGCAATCCGACCTCGATGCGCGCCACGTCCGAGAGCTTGACGGTCGCGCCTTCGCCGTCGGCGCGCAGAACGATGCGGCCGAATTCCTCCGGGCTGGAGAGCATGCCCTTGACCGCGATGGTCGCGCTCAGTTCCTGGTCGGCGTTGCCGGGACGCGCGCCGAAGCTGCCGGCCGGAACCTGCACGTTCTGAGCGGTGATGGCGGCATTCACATCGGCCACGGACAGGCCGTAGCCCAGCAGTTTCTGTGGATCGACCCACACCCGCATCGCCGCTTCGGTACCGAAATACATCACCTTGCCCACGCCGGGGACGCGACGGATCTCGTTGTTGATGTTGCGCGCGGCATAGTCGGACAGGCGCACCGCATCCTTGCCGGCATCGTCGCCCTTGTACTTCAGGGCGTAGATCATCAGAAAGTTGGAGGTCGCCTGTTCGACCTGGATGCCCTGCGTCAGTACCGACCGGGGCAGGCGCGCTTCCGCTTTCTTCAGCCGGTTCTGCACATCGACCTGCGCCATGTTCGGATCGACGCCGGGGGCGAAGGTGACGGTGAGTTCGGCGATACCGGTGGAGCTGTTCGACGAGTCGTAGTACAGCAGCCCCTTGGCGCCGTTGAGTTCTTCCTCGATCACGCTGGTGACGGAATCCACCACCGTCGAGGCCGAGGCGCCGGGATAGGTGGCCCAGATCGAAATCTGGGGCGGAGCGACGTTGGGGTACTGGGCGACCGGCAGCGACGGGATGGCCAGCAGCCCGGCCAGGGTGATGAAGATCGCAATCACCCAGGCAAAGTTGGGTCGGTTAATAAAAAATCTTGACATGGTCTGTTCTCAGTGGCCGGCGCGCAGGCGCGCGGGGTCAGTTGCGCGCACCGGCGGCCTCTGCGGATGGCGCGGCAGCCTGGTCGGTTTTCACGGTCACTTTCGCGCCGGCCTGGAGCGCGCCGGGCGCGCTGACGATCACCCGTTCGCCGGGCTGAAGGCCGTCCACGATCTGCCATTGCGAGCCGCGCATCGCGCCGGTTTGGACGGTGCGGGTTTGCACGGTGTCCTGGGCATCGGCCACGAGGACGTATGCCTTGCCGTCCGTGTTGCGTTTGACCGCGCGCTGCGGAACGAGAATGGCCTGGGGATCGACGCCCTGGTCGATATGGACCCTGACGTACATGCCCGGCAGCAGCAGGCCGTCGGTGTTGGCGAACCTGCCGCGAAGCGAAACCTGCCCGGTGTCGCGGTCCACCGTCACGTCGGAGAACAGGAGCTGGCCCGTGCGCTGGTCGCCGCTGCCTTCCACCGTGATGGAGATCGGCAGGCTGCTCGCCTCGGCCTGTTTGAGCTTTCCTTCGGACAGCGACTTGCGCAGGCGCACCAGATCGTTGACCGGCTGTTTGAAATCGGCATAGATCGGGTCCAACTGCTGGATGGTCGCCAGCGGGGTCGCCTCGTTCTGTCCTACCAGCGCGCCTTCCGTGACCAATGCCCTGCCGATCCGCCCGGAGATGGGGGCGCGCACCGTGGCGTAGTCCAGATTCAACTGCGCCGTCTCCACCTCCGCTGCGGCCGATTGGCGCGAGGCCTCGGCGCCGCGCAGCGTGGCCTGTGCGGCATCAAAATCCTGGCGGCTGACCGCTTCGATCTGCACCAGCGGTTCATAGCGGCGCACGACGGAGCGCGCTTCGACCAGCGCCGCTTCGGCTTTGGCCAAGTCCCCGCGCGCCCGCGACAAGGCCGCCTTGAACGGCGCCGGGTCGATCTGGAACAGCACGTCTCCGGCCTTGACGTTCGCGCCTTCCTCGAAGGTGCGACGCAGCACGATGCCGGCTACCCGCGCGCGGACTTCCGCCACCCGCACCGGCTCGATCCGTCCGGGCAGCTCGGCCGTGAGCGTGAAGGGCTGTGGTTGGGCCGCGACGGCCTCCACCGGCACGGGGGCCTGGGCGTTCGCATCCCCCTGTTTATCCCCGCAGCCGCTGACCAGCAGCACGACGGCGACCAGCGCAGACAGGGAGCGCCAGCGTGTTTGCAGATGCTTCGGCATCGTTGGAACCTTCCAGTAGTCTTAACAAGACCCACATGGTACTGATTAATCCCCATTGGGTCAACATTGACCCAATAGGGTCGATTCAGTACAATCAGCGCCGTGAGTGACAACTGGCGCCGAATGGGATACTTCAGCTCCAAATGCGAAAATTAAGGCACCCATGGAGCAAAGGAGAGCCGATATGACAACTAACTGGAATGAGACCGGAAATGACAGGCTCTTGGCATCGCTGGCGCTCGCGCTTGTCGATCAGCCGAGGGCATCCCTTCAAGAACTTGCCAAAGCCGTCGGCATAGGCAAATCCACGCTTCATCGTTTTTGCAGCACGCGGGACGAACTGGTCGAGCGGATGGCTCAGCACGGCGCGTATCGCCTTATCGAAGCGGCAAAAGCAGCCAAATTGGATCAGGACTCGCCGCTGGAAGCGTTCAAGCGGTTGAACACGACCCACTTTGAGCAGCGCGAACTCGCGGCCTTCCTCCTTCACCACTGGAAGGCCGCCGAGGCGCACGACCCCGAGCGACAGTGGGAGTCGTCATTGGATGCGTTTTTCCTGCGAGGACAACAGCAGGGTGTCTTTCGCATCGACATTGCCGCTCATTCATTGACCGAGGCATGGGCCTCCTTGATGATTGGCCTTATCGAAGCGGAGCGGCATGGCCGAATTGCCCGTTTGGGCTTGCCTGCCCTGGTGGAGACATTGTTTCTTCATGGAGCGTTTGTTCCCCCGCCGTCCTCTGCCGTGGCGGCATCACACCAGACGACGGCCTAAATGGGCGCAGTCATTTTTTTCACTAATGGAGAATTGAAATGAGTTGGTTGTATCTGATAAGCGCCGGACTTTTTGAAATCGGCTGGCCCGTGGGCCTTAAGATGGCGCAGAATCCGGGAACGCGGCTGACGGGCATTGCCGTGGCGGTCATATTCATGGGCATCAGCGGAGTCCTGCTGTGGCTGGCGCAGAAGAATATCCCCATCGGCACTGCCTATGCCGTCTGGACCAGCATCGGGGCGGTCGGCACCTTTGCCGTAGGCATTCTGTTCTACGGCGATGCTACCTCGCTTGCGCGCTACCTTGGCGTTGCGTTGATCATCGCCGGCGTGGTGACACTCAAGCTTGCCTCCCATTGAGCTTGCACCGACTCCCCGCCCGGGAATCATCCATGATGGCTGCGCTCGCGCAGCCATTTTTTTGACTTCTCAGGTCTGCCATACCGAAACGAAGAAAGTGCGTCCGGCATGATCCTGGGGCATCGGTATGCTGCGCCAGCATGTTTCAGGTGATCTGGAATTCCATCTGCTCGTGCAAGCCGACGTCGCCCGTTATGACCATGCCAGTCAGGGAGACCGCGCACAGGAATGCGAGAGCGCATATCACGCCAAGCAGCTTGGCATCCCTTGGATTGTCGTTCTTGATTTCCACGACGGCGAGATACAGGAAGATGACCGTGAACAGCCAAGGAATTGCCAGGAACTGAAGTATCGTCATTACCAACTCATTCAAAAATACGGGTAGCTTTCACTGTTCGTCGAACGCCGGCGAATTCTTGACCGTCTTCAGATTCTCATGAATGATGCGAGAGAATCTTCGATGGGTCCAATAATTGATCCCCCAGTTGAGCATCACGACGAACCGGTTTCCGAATCCGATCAGGAAGAATATGTGGATCGTCAGCCAGAAAAGCCAGGCGATGTATCCAGACAATTTGAACTTGCCGACGTCGACGACGGCTGCCATGCGGCCGATGATGGCGAGGCTGCCTTTGTCGTGATAGTCAAACACGGGTTCCTGCCGTCCCGCGAGCCGCGCCTTCAGCAGCTCCGCGACGTAGGCGCCCATCTGTTTGGCCGCGGGCGCCACGCCCGGCACGGGCCGCCCGTTGACTTCGATGCTGGCCAGGTCGCCGGCCACGAATATATTTCCGTGGCCCGGTACGCTCAGATTCTTCTCGACCTTGACCCGGCCGGCCCGGTCAAGCGGCACGTTCAGCCGGCGACCTAGTGGTGATGCTTGTACGCCAGCCGCCCAGATGACGGTTCTGCAAGGAACGAACGTGCCGTTGAGGCTGTAGCCATGCTGATTGATTTCGGTCACGCGGCAATTTGTCACGACCTCTACGCCCAACCGGCGCAGTTGCATTTCAGCCTTGCTGGAGAGTTCGTCCGAAAATGCCCCGAGGATTTTCGGGCCGGCCTCGATCAACCGAACCGTCGCCATGCCTGGGTCGATGGACCGGAATTCTCCCCGCAGCGTGTGCTTTGCAATTTCCGACAAGGCACCTGCCAACTCGACGCCTGTAGGCCCGCCGCCGACGATGGCGAAATTCAGCCAGGCCGCTTTCTTCTCAGGATCAGGTTCGGTTTCCGCGTACTCGAACGCCTCGAATATCTTGTTCCTGAGATGCATCGCATCTTCGAGTGTCTTGATGCCGGGGGCATGCTTCTCCCATTGCGGATTGCCGAAATAGGCGTGCGTTGCGCCGGTGGCGATGAGCAGCGAATCGTATTCAAGCTCCCGGCCATCATCCAGAACGACGACGTTCCTGTCAGGGAACACCTCGATGACTTCTCCAAGCCATATTTGGACGTTGCGCTGTTTCTTGAGGATGTGGCGCAGCGGGACGGCAATGTCGGGAGAGGCCAGCTCCGCGCTGGCGACCTGATAAAGCAGCGGCTGGAAAAGATGGTGGTTGCGCCTGTCTATCAGCGTAATCTGTATGTCTGCGGACTTGAGGCTGCGGGTGGCCCACAATCCGGCAAATCCGCCTCCCACGATGATCAGACGATGCATATGCTCAACCTTCCGCTTTTCTGCGCACGCTTGCTGCGGCTCGATGCTTGCCGTTTTCCGAATCTCGCTTCGGGCCGGCAAGCAGTTCAAAGATGTCTCTGGCGATTTCGCCAGCGTCCAGGGAGCCTGTGTTGACCAGGCCAAAATTCTTGAGAAAAAAGAACCCTTCCGTGGCGAGGAAGCCCAGCAACGCGCGCCCGCGTGCTTCGACCGGGATGCGTTCTATTTCCTGAATGCGTTTTTCGTACCAGCCGATGATGCCGCCGAGATGGTGCGGGGATTGGAGCAGCGCGGCCAGCAGTGCAGCGGTCCGGGCACCAGCCAACTCATCTTCGCCGAACGTGTTGGCGATATGCGCTTCGACGGCGCTCATCGGCGTCGCTTGATCGGCCCGAAGCTCGGAGATGCGTGATTCGTACTGCGCGATCCACCGCATCAACAGCGATTCGATCAATATTTCCTTGCTGGCGAAGCACGACTGCACTCCACCCTTGGAAATTCCAGCGGCCTGGGCGATGGAGTCGAACGTCAGGCTCGCCGCGCCTTTCTGGCTGACCAGAAGTTCGGCGACATCCAGCACCCTATCGCGGTCAATCGTCTTTTTTCTTCCCATACGTCGCTCCGTAGGATGCCGTGCGCTGGATGCGCACGGGTTCGCGTTTCAGTGCCCGGCCGTGAGTTTCAGACCCGCGACTGCACCGATCAGCGTGATCAGGAGAAGCATCCGCAGCAGGTTTGCGGGTTCGTGGTACCAGATCATCCCGACGACCACGGTGCCGAGCGCACCGATGCCGGTCCACACGGCGTAGGCCGTACCGATTGGGACGGTTTTGGTGGCCGCCTCCAGGCAGAACATGCTGGCTGCGATGCAGACAAGAAAGCCCAGGGTCCAGGGAACATTCCTGAATCCGTCCGTGTAGCGCATGCACGTGGTGAAGCCAATTTCTAGAAGTCCTCCGCAGAAGACGTAGTACCAACCCATGACAGCAAACCTTTGAAATAAAAATACAACCGTATTCGTATCTTATACGAATACGGTTGTATTGGAAAGTCCTTGCTTTATTTGGGGTGTAACGGGCGCCTCCTTCGGGTGGGCAGGACGTGCCCGCTCTTATCAGGCAAGACCCATCCCGCGTGATCGGCCAATGTCCCAGGATGTCCCGCTGCCCCGAACCGTCGCAACGATCTGCTGCCCCAACCGCTGTTCGATCACCGGCCGCCACGGCACCAGGCTGAATCCCATGCCGTCGTCGAGCATCGCGTAGCGCCCGCTGGCGAGCATGACGGAACGCCGGTAAATGCCGGCGACGCGCTGCCCGTCCGCCACGGGGCGATGCTCCAGGCCGGTTTCCGCCGCAATGTCCTTCGCGGCCTGCGCCAGCTCCCGATTGCGCAGCGTGCCCAGCAGGTTACGGGCGAGGATCACACGCTGCCCGCGTCGCTCGGCCAGTCCTTGTTCGGCCAAGAAATCGGCGCGCTCCTGCATGGCCTGCTTGGCATCGCCACCAAAGCCCAGGTCGCCCAGCCCACGGCCGCCGCCGATCAGTTGCTGGTCGAGCCAGGTCGCGCCGATCACGCGGGCCTGCCGCTCGATCGGCAGGTGCGATTTCAGCTCCACAGCCACGCCGCCCAGGCGCTGCGCGTCGTACTGGCGGCCACGCTCGGCTAGGTCGTCCGGCACCTTCCACAGCCCTTCGACCACACGCTCCACGATGCCGGCCCGGCGCAGGGCTTCCAGCCGCCGGACGTGGGCAGCGACGACTTCCTGCGGGTCGCGTCCGGGCGTGGCCCGGCCCTGTTCGATGGCCAGGTGATGGTCGGCACGGTACAGGCCATCGCTCGCCAGCGCGGCGATGTTCTTATCGGCAGCGCGCACGTCGGCCGAACCCTTCACCTCCACCACCGCGCCCGTCGGATAGTTGGCCAACTCGTCGCGGGCATTCAACGCGACGTAGTGAGCCTTGCCGTCCACGCCGTCGATGACCAGAAAGCCCCGGTCGCGCAACTCGTCGGCCAAGCCCTTGGCGGCCACGCGGCCAATGACGGTACGGCCATCCTCGCCCGGCTCGAACACCGCCAGCTCGCGCGGCTGACCGCTCATGGCCCGCTGCATGGTGCGGATGATGTCGCCACGCTCGCCAAGGGCGCGCAGGGTCTTTTCCGCATCCGCATGGACGGCCCAGGTGCCCGGCTGCGTCTCGTCGGCCAGGCCCAGGCGCTGCAAGCGTTGCAGGCGGCCGATCAGCAGCAGGCGTTGGCGCTGCAAGCGAGGTTCGTTGAGCCGTTCGACATGCACCAGTCCATCGTCGCCGGCCTCGCGCTTCAACGTGCGATCCAGACTCGTCCACCGCTCTTGCTCCACCTCGCGCTGCAAGGTCTGCTGGATCTCCAGCTCGGTGCGAGGCCCCAGCCATTCGGTCGCCAGTTCGGCAGCGCGATGGCGGAAGCCATCGGCGATGTAGTCGCCCGCGATGATGAGGTCTTTGCCGGTGTCGTCGCGCCCGCGCACGACGATGTGCGTGTGCGGGTTGTCGGTGTTCCAGTGGTTCACGGCCACCCAATCGAGGCCCGTACCCAGGTCGGCCTCCATGCGGCCCATGAGGTGCCGAGTGTAGGTGCGCAGGTCTTCCAGCTCCGCGCCATCCTCGGGCGAGAGGATGAAGCGGAAATGGTGCCGGTCGTCGGCGCAGCGTTCCTTGAAGGCGTCGAGGTCAGCGGTATCGGCCTGCGGCCCGTAGGCTTGGCCCGGCTCGCCGTCGCGGCCCACGCCATCACGCTCAATGTAGCGCAGGTGCTTGGCGAGCGATTGCGGGCTGGCCCGTTGGTGATTGACCAGCAAGGTCTTGATGGTCACGCGCCGGGACATGGGCGTCAGCTTCGCCCCGGCGAAGCGCGCCGCCGTGTGGCCGCGCCCGAGGCGCGAGCCGGGGCGTTGGCCGGTGCCGGCCGCCCCAGGACGGCGCACCGCCGACTTGCCGCTGCTGGCTTTGCCGGCCTGCTTGAGCACCTTGGAAACGAAGCTCTGCCCTTGGCCCTTGCCCCGCTTCTTCGGGGCGCTGGGGCGCACTCGGAAATCGTCGTCGCGGCGGTCGGTCATCGCCGTTCTTCCTGCAAGCTCTGGCGTGTCCTGTCGTGCGAAGCACGCGGACATGCCTGCATTGGCGCGACCCTCGCGCCGAACGCGGCACGGCGGCAAAGCCGCTCCGTGCCGCGCCACCCCCACGTGCAGACTGGCTTTCGACGCGGCCCGGTGCCGCGTCCTTTTGTCTTGCCTTCCGCCTTTGCCTTCCGCTGTCGCTCCAGGCACCGGCGTCCCGGCGGCGCTGCTGTGCGAGCAGCCAGCGCGCCGGCGAACGCTGCGACGGCCGCAGACCGGGCGCGTTCGAGGCAAGACGCCTGCACATGGGAAGGCAGCGCGAAGTGCAGCGCGGATGCGCTCGCACTGCACGCGCGACGACATGCGGAAAGCCACTGGATCGACACGACCGATGGCACGATGAGATGCACGGCAGCGTGCAGCGAGTCGGCGGCCATCATGGGCGTTCCTCCAGCCACACCGGATGCGCGACGCCGATCACGGCGGATGCGCTGACCGGGCCGAAGTAGCGGCTGTCGAACGATGCCGGATTGGTCACGCTCAACAGGAACAGTTCGCCCGGTTCGAGGCGGCGGCAAAGCTGCAAGGACGGCAGCGCCCGGCCCATCCGGTCGGCGGGCAGCACGGCGGCCGCAGGCACGCCGTCGATGCGTACCTGACCTGCGACGATGCAGACGTGTTGCGGTGCGACCGCACCCACACGCTTGAGCAGTGGCACGCGGGTCGGCAGGTAGCCGCGCTGTGCAGCCAGCATGGCGGCCCTGGTCGGCAGCGGCACCAGCACGATGCTGTCCACGGACAACGGACGTGGCAGCGCAGTGGTGCGCGGGTCGAACGGGTCGATGCGATACCAGCCGACCGCCACGCTGTCGGACGGGTTGTAGGTCAGGCGCGGCAGCGGCGACACGAAAGCCGCCCAGGCCAGCGCAGCGAAGCCGATGGCGGCCAGTGTCGCCAGAACGATGCGAGTGCGCAGGCGCGAGCGAGGAAGCGGCGCGCTGGCGGTAGCGGTCGGCGCGGTCATGGCAACACCCTCCCGGCCAGCCAGGCGGTGTGCCGCTCGGCGGTGTATTCGGGCAGCGCATGGCGCGCTGCAAGACGGTTGCCCAGCGTGCGCCAGTACGCGGGCGACACGTCGATGGCGGCGATGCCCAGCGCCTCGATGCCGTCGATGCGTTCCAGCACGGCGCGCACGTTGGTATCGCCTTCGGCGTGGAGTAGCAGGCGCGCGCCCGGCTGCACACCGGGGATGCGCTGCGCCGCGTCCAGTGGCGTGCAAGCCTGCATCACCATGAGCTGCCAGCGGATCGTGCCGTAGTCGTTGGCCTGCCAGCGGATGCGGCAGAACATCGCGCCAGGCAGGAACACCGCGCAGCGCCGCCAGTCGTCCAGGCGCAGCGTGCGTGCGGGCTCGCCGAAGCGCAGATAGAGCTTGAAACGGGCCTCGATGTAGGCCAGCGCCACGCGCGTCAGCGGCGCGCTGGCGGATTGGCCGGAAGGCACGATGAATGATGGCTGTGGCGCAGCCGTGGCCGCGCCAGCGGCAGGCGAAGCGGATGCCGTCATGGTGTGTTCTCCCTGTGGTTCTCGGGAAACTCCCGCTCCAGCAGGCCGCGCAGCAGATCGGCCACGGTCACGCCTTGCGTGAAGGCCGACACCTTGATGCGCGCCCGCATGGCGGGCGTAATGTCGAGGGTCAGGCGCGCGGTGTAGAGGTCGCCTTTACCCAGTGCATCGGCATCGCCCTGGCGAATCCACGCCTCGGCGTGCGGATTCGCGGGCGGACGTGCGCCGATGCCGACGCGCTTGCCCGTGCGTTTGCTGTTGGGCGGCTGCTCCGCTGTCATGTCGGCCACCGCAGCAATTCGTCCACCAGGGCGGTGATTTCGCGGGCAGCGGCGCTGTCGGGTGCTGTCTCGCGTGCGAGCCGGCCAGCGGCCACGCTGTCGGCGAACACGATGCGCTGATGCACTTCCGAGCGCAGCGCAGGCAGCGGCTGTTCGGCCAGCGATTGCCGCGCCTCGCGGCCGATGATGGTGGTGCTGACGCGCCGGTTGATGACGAAGGCCGCGCGCAGCGCCGGCCGGAACACCTGCGCCTCGCGGATCAGCGAAACCATTTCCGAGCTGGCCCACAAGTCGTAAGGGCTGGGCTGCACCGGGATCAGCACGCGCTCGGCCGCCAGCAGCGCGGAGCGCGCCAAGGCGGCAATCCTGGGTGGCCCATCAATGACGACGTGATCGGCCCGCCTGGCGAGTTCTGGCGCTTCCTGATGCAGCGTTTCGCGGGCCAGGCCCACGGCGCTGAACAGCCGTGGCAAGCCTTGCTGGCTGCGGCGCTGCGTCCAGTCCAGCGACGAACCCTGCGGGTCGGCATCGAGCAGGACGACATGCTGGCCGCGCAGCGCCAGTTCGCCCGCGATGTGCGTGGCGAGCGTGGTCTTGCCGACACCGCCTTTCTGGTTGAGCAGAGCGAGGATCATGGCGCGGCCCTCCGTGTTGGAAAGCCGGTCTTTCGCTCCTGCGTTTGGTGCCGTTGGGTGGTTGTCCACCGAAACGGCGCGCTTCTACTAAAAGTTATGTATTTACTGTTAGGGAAGTTAAGGGACGCAAAAACCCAATGCTGGCGCGGCTTTGCAGCCGATTTTGTTGCCTGATAGCACGAGGATTTGTTGCCTGATAGCACGAGCCTCCTGTTGCCTGATAGCACGAGTGAATTAACAGGTTTTCCCAGACTTATCCCCGTGCCGTGGGCGGCACGGGCCGGAAGGTCAGCAGTTCGGTTTTCTCGCCGGGCATCCGCTCGATGCCCAGGACGTAGCCGGGCAGCGACTGCCGCGCCACCAGGGCGCGCAGGTCGGCGGCGAAGTCGTAGAAGCGCGCCACGCTGCCCGATTTGCGGTACAGGTGCTGGAAATCGAACTGCCAACCGTGCTCCTGCCGGCCGCCGTGCTTGCGCACCAGGCGATACAGCCATCGTTCGATGCCTCCAGTGAGCCGGAAGTACGTCGGGTCGATGGTCAGCACCAGGGCGGCGTCCAGCACACCCGCATAGAACCAGTCCGGCAGGATCAGTTCGATGCCCAGCGGCACGCCGCTGGCATCGGCCAGTTCCTTCCACTCGTTGATCCACGAGAAGCGATGCAGGCGCCGGCCTGTTGTCTCTCGGATGGACGTGGCCACCGTGGTCGATTGCAGGCGATCCAGGGCCGCCTTGAGGCGCTGGTAGTCGCGCAGCGACGTACCGCGCCCGATGAAACGCAGGATCTCGTAGGGACGCACCTGCATCAGCCGCGAGGTCGGGATGCCCGCATCGCGGGCTTCCACGATCTGCGAGGCGGCCCAGATCAGGATGTCGGCATCCCAGATCGTCGCGATGCCGTGCTCCTGCGTGCCCTCCACGCGGATGGTGATGCCGCCGGCGCGGAAGTCGATCGGCGCGGTGCGCCGCGACTTGGCGAGCGAGAAGAACGGAAAGGCCATCAAGTCCTGGCTGTCGCGCGGCGCCATGTCGCCCGGCAGCGCGCGGAACAGGTCGAGCTGTTCCCGCTGCTGCGCTGGTCGCTGCCGCAGGGGCAGCGATGGGCTGGACATGGCGATGGCCACCGGCGAGCCAGAAATCAGCGGCCGTCACGGTAGTCGCCCGCATGCCGCTCGGCATATTCCGGGTCGGAAGTCGCCGCGAAGCTGCGCGCATCGGCCCAGGCGTCGAGGTCGCTCACGGCGTACATGACGCGGCGGCCGAACTTGCGGAACTTCGGCCCGCCGCCGATCACGCGCTGTTTCTCCAGCGTGCGCGGCGACAGGCGCAGGTAGTCGGCGGCTTCGTCGTTGGTCAGGTAGCGTTGGGGCTGCGCGGGCGCAGCGACAGCAGCGGCGGCAGGCCGCAAGGGAGCGGGTCGCATGGGATGTACCTCCATCAAGCCCGGCCACACCACGCGGCCGGATAGAGGCACTTTCAAGAAAGCGGGGCTTCTTGCTAAGGGACGATCTGCGGGGGACGCGAAACGTCCCCCCTACTGCAACGGCAGCAGCGGAAGCTGTGCCAGGCGGCGATAGCCGCCGCGCATCAGCGCATCGCCACGACGTACCAGCCGCCGCACGCGAGCACGCAAGGCGCTGTCCTTGTGCCAGTCGGCGGCGACGGCATCCGTGCCGAACAGCCCTTCAGCGACTTCGCGCAAGGACGCGCCCGCCAGGGTCGCGTCCAGCGCCTGCAAGGTGTGCAGTTCCAGCACCGCAGCCGTCGTGGGCCGGGAACGGGCCGCCGCCGCAGGCGCGGCAACCGTTGCCACGGCCAATGCGTCCAGCTCGGCCGCGAGCGTGCGATAGCGCGCGCAGGGCGTGGCGCAGGCGCGGGTGGCGTAGAGGTAGGCCATGCCGTCTTCCAGGCCCGACGCGAGCGCGAGCCGCAGGCAGCAGCCGGGCCAGTGCGACACCAGCACCAGGCGCTTGCCATCGTGGATCAGTTGCTTGCGGCCGGGAACGCGCCAGAACTCAAAGGCATGGGCTTCGGGTGGTGGGTCATCGTCCGGGTAAACCTGCACGACAGCATCGTGATCGGGGAACCAGGCCGGATGCGCATCGCGCGCATCCAGGGCCGGGTTTTCCAGCAGGCGCAAGCCCCAAGCCTGCGCCGCGTCCGGTCGTCGGCGACGGCGTAGCCAGTCGCGGCGGTAGTCGGGGTGACGGCGCAGGTATTCCCACGCCAACGCGGGGCCGTCCAGGTGCAGGACGTAGAGATAGGCCGCTGTCGGATACCAGTGTTCGGCGCTCGGGTCAGCCATGACGCAACCTCCT
>NZ_JBXFWM010000027.1:0-53616 GCF_056856655.1 Stenotrophomonas sp. STEN033 | reverse complement strand
ATGCTCGGCAGGGGCTCTACAGATGATCTGTCGGGAACGCTCTTGCCGAGCATGGCTCGGCACTACAGGTGATCTATCGGCAACGCCTCTGCCGAGCATGGCTCGGCACTACAGGTGATCTATCGGTAACGCCTCTGCCGAGCATGGCTCGGCACTACAGGTGATCTATCGGTAATGCCTCTGCCGAGCATGGCTCGGCATTACAGGTGATCTATCGGTAATGCCTCTGCCGAGCATGGCTCGGCACTACCGGCGATCTATCGGCAAGGCCCTTGCCGAGCATGGCTCGGCATTACAGGGCACGCAGCAGCAGCGCCACGATTGCCGGTACGGCCTGGACGTAGAAGATCCGCGGGCTGACGCTGTACGCGCCATAGGCACCGGCCACCACCACGCAGACCAGCGCGAACGTCACCAGCACCGGCTGCGCCAGTACCACCCCGGCGATGATGCCTGCCGCAAGAAAACCGTTGTACAGCCCCTGGTTCGCCGCCAGCACGCGCGTGGCCTGCGCTTTCTCCGGCGTATTGCGAAAGGTCTTCAAACCCTGTGGCTTGGTCCACAGGAACATCTCCAGCACCAGAAAGTACACATGCAACACTGCCACCAGCAGTGTCACCGCCATCGCACTTGCGCCCAATACGCTCATTGTCATCTCATCCTCGCAGCACAGCGGCAACCCGCCGTGGGGTAATCACTCAGCGATCCTGCGGCAGCTTCTTCTCTTCGCGCAAGACGCCCAGTGCCGACAGCGTCATCAGCACCGCAACCGCCGCGCCGCCGACGAACACCGCCTGTGACCCGAGCAGGGACAGGCCCTTGTGCACCCAGGCGAAGGTCAGGTCGCCACCGCGGTACACCACCGTGTCGATCGCCGCACCGGCCTTGTAACGCCACTGCCTGTCCACCCGCGTGTAGATCGTCTCGCGCGCCGGCTTGCCCAGCGAGAACTCGCTGGCACGCGTCAGCACCTGGATCACCGCCACCATCACCGGCAAGGGCGAGGCCGCCGCTATCGAGAAGCCGATGATGATCGCAATGCCCGGTATCAGCAGCGCCGGTGCCACGCCATAGCGCGACAGCAACCAGCGCGTCAGGCCCAACTGGATGATCAGGGTCAGTGCGTTCACCGCCAGGTCGATGCGCGAATAGAACGCCGTGCTCGCCGCGGGGTCGGTGATCAGCCGCCGCACGATGGCCGCCTGCTCGTTGTACAGCATGGTGCCCACGCCCACGCCGAACAGCACCATCAAGGCCAGCCAGCGCAGCAGCGGCTCGCGCGCAATGAGCTTCAAGCCATCGAACACGCTGCCGCCCATCGGCTGCTCGCCGTCGACCAGTTGCTGCTCGCGCTCGCGCTGCACCGCCCACGGCCGCAGCCGCCAGATGCAGAACAGGCAGATCGACAGGAAGCCGGCCGAGACCAGCATCAGGTTGGCGATGCCGACCCGCTGCACCAGCGAGCTGGTGATGATCGGCCCGAGGAAGGCACCCACCGTGCCGGCCGCGCCGATGTAACCGTAGAAGGCTCGCGCCTGCGCGTTGGAGAACACGTCGGCCATGAAGCTCCAGAACACCGCCACCGCGAACAGGTTGAATACGGTCGTCCAGAAGAAGAACGCCGCACCCCGCCCCGGCACGCCCGCATTGAACATCCCGTAGAACACGAACAGGGTGACGATGAAGAAGCCATAGACCAGCGGCAGGAACACCCGCCGCGGATAGCGGCTGACCAGCCAGCCGTACAGCGGCTGCAGCACCAGCATGATCACGAACACGCAGGAGAACAGGAACTGCAGGGTGAAATCCTTCAGCGGCATGCCATGGCCAGCAAACCAGGCAATCAGTGCCGGCGGGAACAGCGCCTCCATGTCCGCCGACGCCGCCATCGCCTCGCGCACCGGGCGCAGTACGTAGTAGCCGCTGAGCAGGCAGAAGAAGTACAGGAACGACCACCACAGCGGCGGCGAGCCGCGCAGGGCCTGCAGCAGCCGCGACACTGGTCCGGAGTTGCTGGCAGCAGTCATGCAGCACCCCGGAGCGACGGGCAGCAGGAAGACAGCGGCATTTGGAACTCCGGGGGGGCGACAAAGCGCGTACGGTATCTAATGCACTGCAACATCGCCAGTGCGGCAAGGCTTACTCGGACACAACGTGCCGTTCTATCCTGAGTGACCTGGGAGGGGGAACGCTGTGAAGGAATTCGACTACATCATTGTCGGCGCAGGTTCGGCCGGCTGCGTGCTGGCCAACCGGCTCAGCGCCGACCCGCAGCGGCGGGTGCTGCTGATCGAAGCCGGGCCGCGCGACTGGCACCCCTTCATCCACATGCCGGCCGGCATCGCCCGGCTGGTCAACAACCGCCGCCTCAACTGGAGCTACGACACCGAGCCGGAACCGGCACTGGGCAACCGCCGCCTGTGGTGGCCGCGCGGCAAGGTAGTGGGCGGCTCCAGTTCGATCAACGCCATGTGCTACGTGCGCGGCGTGGCCGGTGACTACGACCGCTGGGCGCAGGCCGGTGCCAGCGGCTGGCACTGGGACAACGTGCTGCCCTGGTTCCGCCACAGCGAGGGCAACGCACGTGGCGCCGATGCCCTGCACGGTGCCGACGGCCCGCTGCAGGTCGCCGACCTGCGCCACGTCAATCCGCTGAGCGAAGCCTTCATCGCCGCCGGCCAGCAAGCCGGCCATATCCACAACACGGACTTCAACGGTCCCCGCCACGAAGGCGTCGGCCTGTACCAGGTCACCCAGAAGAACGGCGCGCGGTGCTCCTCAGCGGTCGCCTACCTGGCGCCAGTGCGCGCGCGCAGCAACCTGCAGGTACTCACCGGCGCGCTGGTGGAACGGCTGCAGATCGACGCAGGGCGCGTTACCGGCGTGCAGCTGCGCGTGGGCGGGCAGCGCCAGCAACTGCATGCCGCCGCCGAGGTGCTGCTCAGCGCCGGTGCGATCAATTCACCGCAACTGCTGATGCTGTCCGGCATCGGCCCGGCCGCCACGCTGCGCGCGCACGGCATCGGTGTGCAGCTGGACCAGCCTGGCGTCGGCGCCAACCTGCAGGACCATTTGGATATCTGCACCCTGTACCGCAGCGTGCCCGGCGTCAGCTACGACCGCGCCAGCGAAGTGATGATCGGCCTGAATTACTTCCTGCGCGGCCACCGCGGCGCCGGCAGCAGCAATGTCGCCGAGGCCGGTGGCTTCGTGCGCTCGCGCTTCGCTGCGGACGAGCGCGCCGACATCCAGTTCCACTTCGTGCCGGCAATGCTGGATAACCACGGCCGCAACCGCCTGCCCGGCGATGGCTACACCCTGCACGCCTGCTACCTGCACCCCCGCAGCCGCGGCCACATCACCCTGGCCAGCGCCGACCCGGCCGCGCCGGCGCGCATCCACGCCAACTACCTGAGCGATACCGAAGGCTTCGATCTGAAGATGATGGTCGAGGCGGCGCGGCTGAGCCGCGACATCCTGCAGCAGCCGGCGTTCGCGCCGTGGCGGAAATCACCGCTGTTCCCTGCCGACGAGCACCTGGACGATGCCGGTCTGGAAGCCTTCATCCGCGCCAAGGCCGAGACCATCTACCACCCGGTCGGCACCTGCCGCATGGGCAGCGATGACGCCGCCGTGGTCGACCCACAGCTGCGCGTGCGCGGCATCGATGGCTTACGGGTAATCGATGCCTCGGTGATGCCAAGCCTGGTCAGCGGCAACACCAATGCGCCGACCATCATGATCGCCGAGCGCGCGGCGGGGCTGTTGCTGGAATGACACTTGGTGCCGCGGTCGGAAAAGTTGCGGGGTTTGGATTTCAGGCCTTGCCTCTGCAGGCAAAGACAAGAACAAAAGCCAACCTGATTGGCAGCAAGGTTCGGCAGCCGCACTGATGTTGCCCGGGTCAGCACAGCGCACCCGGGAGCAGGGATCAGCAACCGCTCCAACTGTCTGCCAACAGCCCCGGGTGCGCTGCGCTTACCCGGGCTACGCGCTTGTCAGACCACCTGCAGCATTGCCGGCAGTGGGCAATGCAAGGTGGCGCAGATGGTCCGCAGCAGTTCGGCCTCGGCGACGTTGACCCGCTGGTTGTGGCTTACCGTTGCAGTCACTGCTTCTACAAGCAGCTGCTTGGCCAGAGGATCCATCGAGTCCAACGGTGCCCAGACCGCATCCAGCGCCAATACGCCGTTTGCCGGTGGCGCATATGGCAGATGATCCTGCGGCAGGATCCGCTGCAGGCCGGCCAGGTAGGCGCGCCGGGCGGCGGCCTCGTCGCCGGGGTTGCCGGCGCGCGCCACCACCGACAACAAGATCGCGAACTCGCGCTGCACGCCAATGGCCTTGCGGCGACCAAAATGCAGGTGTCGCGACGGATCCAGGGCTGCCTGCACCTGTACCAGCAACAAACGCGACAGGCAGTATTCGAACAACGAGATCCGGCCGTCTGCATGGGTCAGCGCATCAATGCAACGCATGAAGGCCGCCAATTGCGGGCGCGGCAAGCTGCGCAGCGTCGGGAACGCCAACGCTGCCAATGGCAGCCGCAGTGCCGCGTGCAGGTCACGCAAGGGACCCGCCGCAATGGCCGACACGCGGTCGGCCATCGGTTCCCCCAGCTGTGCGCATACCGCCTCGCGCTGTCGCGCGGCCACCGAGGCCTCGTTGTCCAGCAGCATCGCCAACAGCAAGGGCTGCGCCGCGTCACGATCAGCGGCCAAGGCGCGCAGCGGCATCGGCAGACTGCCGGCCAACCGTATCGCCTGCTGGTAATCGTCGTCGGCCGGGGTCGCGACTTGTGCCGCGACCAACGCTGGATCGACTCGCAGGTGCTGCGCTGTACCTGGCAGTGACGGCAGCAGCGCGTCCACGCTGGGCGCGTCGCGCCCGGCCAGTCCCAGCACCCGATCTTCGGCCAGCCCATCAGGCGGCGCACTGAACCAGCCACCACGCAGCTTCTGCAACTGCTCGGCACGGAAGGAAGGCTCCAGCCGCTGGATGCGCTCGATCAGCGGCGGATGGGTGGCAAACCAACTGGACAGCCGCAAGCCTTCGCCAAACAGCATGTGGCTGACCTCCTCCGCACCGGCGCGATCAGCCAGATGTGAGCCATCATCCAACCCGCCGATCTTCTTCAAGGCACCTGCCAGGCCCTGCGTCTGGCGGGTGAACTGTACCGCCGAGGCGTCTGCGAGGATTTCGCGCTGGCGCGATACCGCCGCCTTGATCAGGCGCCCGAAGAACACGCCGATGCTGCCGATGGCTATGCCGGCCAGTCCAATCAGCAGCAACACAAACACCGGCCCGGTACTGCGGCCAAAACGCGCCCGTGTGCCGCCCCCCATATGCAGCAATACACGCTTGCCGATCACGCTGAGCATCAGGATGCCGAACAGCACACCCATCAGGCGGATGTTCAAGCGCATGTCACCATTGAGGATGTGGCTGAATTCGTGCGCGATGACACCTTGCAGCTCGTCACGATTGAGCCGCTGCAAGGTGCCGCGGGTCACCGCGATGGTCGCATCGGCGGGCGAGTAACCGGCGGCAAAGGCGTTGATGCCTGCCTCCTGCTCCAGCACATACAGCCGCGGCATCGGTACGCCGGAGGCGATGGCGATCTCCTCCACCACGTTGCGCAGACGCCGCAACGCCGGATCTTGGGCATCTGCCGGCACCTCGGTACCGCCCATCTGCACGGCCACCGCCTCACCGCCGTCACTCAGCGAGCGGATCCGGTACAACGAGGCCAGGCCGATCACCGCCAGCGTCAGCACACTGCCCCACAGCACACCGCGAACGCTGCCGGTGCTCAACCACACCAGCATATCCACCATCAGCACGATGGCCAGCACCGCCAGCGCAAACAGCAGCACCAGCCGCCCGGAATTGCGCCGCGCCTGGGCCTGGTGTTCAAAGAAATTCATCCCGCGCCCCTGTTACGCCCGCGTCGGGTTCAGAACTGCACCTTGGGCGCTTCGCGCACCTGTTCGCGCTTCTCCAGCGGGATGTCCAACAGCGCCGCGGTGGAGAAATTGAACATGTCGGCGAAGATATTGGCCGGGAAGGTTTCACGGCGATTGTTGTAGCCCATCACCGCGTCGTTATAGGCCTGGCGCGCGAATGCCACCTTGTTCTCGGTACTGGAGAGCTCTTCGCTGAGCTGCATCATGTTCTGGTTGGCCTTCAGTTCCGGGTAGGCCTCAGCCACTGCCATCAGCCGGCCAAGGACACCGTTCAACTGCCCCTGCGACGCCGCCAGCTGCGCCATGGCCGCCGCATCGCCGGGATTGGCCTTGGCTGCGGCCAAACCTGACTGCGCAGCGCTGCGCGCCGCGATCACTGCTTCCAGCGTCTGCCGCTCGTGGCTCATATAGGCCTTGGCGGTCTCCACCAGGTTGGGAATCAGGTCAAAACGCCGCTGCAGCTGGACATCGATCTGCGCAAATGCGTTCTTGTAGGCGTTACGCGCCCGCACCAGCCCGTTGTAGATGCCCACGCCCATCGCCACAACTGCGACAACCACCACAAGAAAGATCAGCAATATCAACGTGATGCCCATTCATTCTCTCCCCGTTTGTGCATTGATGAAAAGCGGCGCTAGAATCGCCGACAGCAGTAGCTTACAGGCACCGATCACGATGAAAGACAAGAGCACGCGCCGGCACATTCGTCCGGTGGCATCGGGATTGCTGGGGGTGTTGATGCCCTTCGCATTGTCGTCTACCGCGCAGACTCCCACCCACACCACCCTGCCCGGCAGCACGCCAGCAGCCGTGGCGCTGCCGGTGAATCTGGAGAACGCGCCCACCCAGTCGCCGACGCAACCGATGCCTTACCGCGTCGCACTGCGACCGGACCAGGTACAACCGTTGCCGGCCGACTTCAATGTCGCCGCCATCGAATCACTGGCCGAACAACTCACCTACGGCAACCGGGTTCCCGGCATGGCCATGGCCATCGTCCAGAACGGGCGCGTGCTGTCGGCGCGCGGTTACGGCGTCACCGATATCAGCAACCCGCAGGAAGTGGACGCGCATACCGTGTTCCGCCTGGCGTCGTTGTCCAAGGCCTTCGCCGGCACCATGGCCGGGCTGCTGGTCAACGACGGCACCCTGCGCTGGGACAGCAAGGTCACCGATTACGTGCCGGGCTTCCGCCTGTCCACGCCTGAGGCAACCGACAAACTGACCGTGGCCGATGTCCTCAGCCAACGCGTCGGCCTGACCAGCAATGCCTATGACCGCGATGTCGAGGCCAACGCCGACTACTACACGCTGACCCAGAAGCTGGCTACCGCACCGCTCAAGTGCGCGCCAGGCGAATGCTATTCCTACCAGAACGTCGCCTTCAGCCTGGTCGGCGACGTGGTGTTCGCGGCCTCGGGCAGCTTCTATGAGCAGGCCGTTGAAAAGCGCATCCTCAAGCCGCTCGGCATGAACGATGCCAGCCTCGGCCTGGCCGGCATCCAGGCCAGTTCGCGCTGGGCACGTCCGCACGTGCGCAGCCGCAACGGCTGGGTATCACTGACGCCCAAGCCAACCTACTACCGTGTCGCGCCGGCCGCTGGCGTCAACGCCAGTGCCAGCGACATGGCGCAGTGGCTGCTGGCCCATACCGGTCATCGTCCGGATGTATTGCCGGCACCGTTGCTGGCGACGCTGCATGCGCCGCTGGTCAATACTCCCGGCGAAATGCGTTCGGGCTGGCGCCACCAGCGGCTGGACTCGGCCGGTTATGCGCTGGGTTGGCGCGTGTTCGATTACTCCGGCCACCAGGTGGTCTTCCACGCCGGTGCGGTGCAGGGCTATCGCGGCCTGGTCGCGCTGCTGCCGGAACGCGACCTGGGCATCGCCATCATGTGGAACGGCGAGAGCAGCCTGCCCAGCGGCATGATGCCGACCATCCTCGATCGCGCCATCGGCCTGCCGACGCAGCGCTGGCTGGATGTGGACACCGACTTCGGCAGCGACAACCTGATGGCCGAGGATACGGCTCCCGCACGCGGCGGCAAGAAGGGCGCCTCGTCCGATCGTGCGGTGGCGTCGCCGCACTGAGCTGCATGGCGGTTTCCAGCACTACCCGAAAGGCGGCCGATGGCCGCCTTTTTCCTTGCCCGCCAGCACCGTCTTTGGCGGGACCCAGGGCCCGGCAGATCGGATGCATCGTCAGTTTCGCGGCTAACGCCGCTCCTGCAAAAAGCCGGTCCCGCCTGTAGTGCCGAGCCATGCTCGGCAGAGGCACTACCAGCAAATCAAATACACCCCTCCCAACCCTCCCCTTGCCAGCGGCAAAGGGAGGGCCTGGTTCCTCGGCATCGGTCGAGGTCTCAACCAAGCTCGCCGCTCCGGTAGTGCCGAGCCATGCTCGGCAGGAGCTTCACCAGCAAATCAAATACACCCCTCCCAACCCTCCCCTTGCCTGCGGCAAAGGGAGGGCTCGGTTCCTCGGCATCGGTCGAGGTCTCGACCAAGCTCGCCGCTCCGGTAGTGCCGAGCCATGCTCGGCAAAGGCTTTACCAGCAAACCGAAAGCCACAGCGCCCCTCGTGCAGGGGCGGCGTAAGCCGCGAAGTCGGCAACCTCGGGATGACACGGACAGCAGGATCGCGGCGAACCGCCACAGCTGAAGTCAGATATCCCATCGACGCACAGGCATTGCCCGGACAGATACATCGTCAGCTGCGCGGCTTGCGCCACTCCCACAAACCAGACCTCACTCCTGCACTGTGGATATGGCTGCGCGGCTGGGACAGCGCTCAATACCCGGCTGCTGCCGAGCATGGCTCGGCACTACCGAAGCGGTCGGCCTGCCCGGTACGAGCCAGTTCGGTCCGCGCATAAAAAAACTCCCTCCCCGCTGGGCAGTCGGGGAAGGAGTTTCAGGTGTTGCTAGTGGAGCTGGATCAGATCAGCGGCGCCGGGGTAGCCGGCAGCGCAACCGGAGCGGCCTTCTTCTTGCGAGCGGCCGGCTTCTTCTTCGCAGCTACCTTCTTGGCGGCCGGCTTCTTGGCGGCGACCTTCTTGGCGGTCTTCTTTACGACCTTCTTGGCAGCTGCCTTCTTGGCAACCTTCTTGACGGTCTTCTTGGCAGCTGCCTTCTTGGCAACCTTCTTCACGGCCTTCTTGGCAGTTGCCTTCTTGGCAACCTTCTTCACGGCCTTCTTGGCAGTTGCCTTCTTGGCAACCTTCTTTGCGGCCTTCTTGACGGTCTTCTTGGCAGCTGCCTTCTTCACGGTCTTCTTGGCGGCTGCCTTCTTGACGGTCTTCTTGGCGGCTGCCTTCTTCACGGTCTTCTTGGCAACAGCCTTCTTGGCGACCTTCTTCACTGCCTTCTTGGCGGTTGCCTTCTTGGCAACCTTCTTCACGGCAGCCTTCTTGGCGACTTTCTTTACCGCCTTCTTGGCGGCCGGCTTTTTAGCTGCTTTCTTCGTAGCCATGGTTTGTTCCTCGTCAGTGATCTATGGAATTGAAATGCCCAGTTGAAGCAAATCCGCGGTGTTCGGCGGAGGACCGACGACGCGTCTAGCGCATCGTGACGGATACAGAAACACCCGCTACGGTTCCCGCTGCGGGTGCCAGATAGAAATCAGGGGGGTGTTTCGCGGAAGGAAGCGACTCCTGCTCCACCATCAAGAGAATCCTGGCGGACGTCCAAGTTGTGCTTCGCGTCTGAATGTTGATCCGGCTCACTCGCTTCCGCAGGAAAGGTCTGCTGGGCGAAACCTAATCACGGTTTTTTTTACTGTCAACCATCTTTCCAAAATATTTTTCGGAAGCCTTCAGCCTTCCGCAGCCGTGCCCGCCCCGGCGCGCCCCGCGATTGCATGGCCACAACACCGTTGCCGCGGCCTCCAGAAAAAACACAAAGTAAAAAAACATCGGTAAAAGCGCACTATTCGTTTGAGCAACGAAGACGCGCCGCCATCTCGCCGCTACTCCAACAGCGTCGCAAAGCATGCGACCGATGCCTGCTACCCATCGCTTCCGACGACCAAAAAAAAGTTTGCCCAAGGCGAGGTTTGGCATCCGCAGTGGATGATTTTGCGCAAACTTTTTGAACCGTTTCGCGATCGGCAAGGACGCGCACCGGTGTCGGTTCGCACCTTCAAGCACGCATCGCGGCAAGCGCGCGTCGGCCCTCATCACCACCGATCATCACCTGATGCTGACATCGCCGCAAAAAAAACGGCCGCTGACAGCGGCCGTTTTTCGGAGAGCGGCAGGACTCAGTGGTCCTCGTTCTCCAACATCTCGGCATAGTCGTCCGGGCCGAGCAGGTCGTTCAACTGATCCGGATCGGACAGCTCGACGACGTACAGCCAACCCTCGCCGTAGGCATCTTCGTTGATGGTTTCCGGCTTGTCGGTCACCGCTTCGTTGATTTCGACAACGGTGCCGGACACCGGGCTGTAGACGTCGGAAGCGGCCTTCACCGACTCGACCACCGCAGCGCCAACGCCAGCCTGCACGCTGTCACCGACAGCCGGCAGTTCGACGTAGACCAGGTCACCCAGCAAACCCTGGGCATGATCGGAAATACCGACGGTAACGCGGTTGCTGCCTTCGACACGGGCCCATTCGTGGGACTTGAGGAACTTGAGGTCGCCAGGGATCTCGCTCATGGAACTACTCCGGAAAAACGGTGGTCGGGATGAAGCGCTAGTTTAACGAACCGGAAGCGAGGTCGCTTCCGGCCCGGTCCTACAGGTCAAAGATTGATGCCGGCCTGTGCCTGGCCGTCACGCACGAACGGGAACTTCACGATACGCACCGGCACTTCCTTGCCACGGATGTCCACGCGCACGTCACCCGGCGCACCCGCCGGCACGCGCGCGAAGGCGATGGCCTTGCCCAGCGTCGGCGAGAAGGTGCCGGACAGGATCTCGCCTTCGCCATTGGCGGTGAGCACCTTCTGGCCGTGACGCAGCACGCCCTTCTCGTCCATCACCAGTCCGATCATCTGCCGCGCGTTGCCGGCGGCCTTCTGCGCTTCCAGCACGGCGCGACCGGTGAAGGCACGCGGCGTGCCATCGGCCAGGTCATCCAGTGCCACGGTCCAGGCCAGCGCCGCCTCGTACGGAGTGATGGCTTCGTCCATGTCCTGGCCGTAAAGATTCATGCCGGCTTCCAGGCGCAGCGTGTCACGTGCGCCCAGGCCAGCCGGCTTCACGCCAGCGGCCAGCAGCGCGTTCCAGAACGCGACGACCGCGCTCTGCGGCAGCAGCACTTCGTAACCGTCTTCGCCGGTGTAACCGGTGCGTGCGACGAACAGTTCAACGCCGTCGATGGAGTTGACAGTCAATGCGGCGAAGCGGCCGAGCTTGTCCAGCGCGGCACGATCCGACTCCGCTACCAGGCCGGCGACCAGGGCACGCGCCTGCGGCCCCTGCACGGCAACGATGGCCAGGTCTTCGCGCTCGACCACCTCGACGCCGAAGGCTTCGGCATGCTGGCGGATCCAGGCCAGGTCCTTCTCGCGGGTGGAGGCGTTGACCACCATGCGGAACATGTCCTCGGCCAGGAAGTAGACGATCAGGTCGTCGATGACACCCCCCTGCGCATTGAGCATGCACGAGTACAGGGCCTTGCCGCTGACCTTTACCTTGTCGATGGAGTTGGCCAGCAGCTGGCGCAGGAACTCGCGGGTGCGCGCACCCTTCAGGTCGACCACCGTCATGTGGCTGACGTCGAACATGCCGGCGGCCGTGCGGACCAGGTTGTGCTCGTCGATCTGCGAGCCGTAGTGAATCGGCATGTCCCAACCGCCGAAGTCGACCATCTTGGCGCCGAGTGAGCGGTGGGTTTCGTTGAGCAGGGTTTTCAGGGTCATGGCCGTTCCACACTAAGGGGACCGCCATTATCCCAGATGGTTACGTGTAAAACCTGCGGCACCGCCACAACGGCAGTGCCGCGGCAGTATTCAGACCGCCTGCACCTTGAGGGTCATGCCGTCGACCGCGACCACGCGCACCGTGCTGCCCTGGGGCAGGTCCGGACCGGCCACCACCCAGAACGCATCGTCGACCTTGGCCCGGCCGACACCGGCACTGATGGCCTGCTCCAGCGTCACTACCCGCCCGATCAACTGCTCGGCGCGGCGGTTGAGCAGCGGCTGGTCGCTGGGCCGCGCACGCTGCCGGAACCAGGTGCGGTAGACCTGGATGGAGACAAAACTCAGCACCACGAACAGGATGACCTGCAGCAGCAGGCTCATGCCATCGAACGCCCAGACGGTGAGGAAGACTGCGGCCGCCGCTATCCCCATCCACAACATGAAGGCACCCGGCGCCAATGCCTCGGCGGCAAACAAGGCCACCGCCAGTGCCGCCCATAGCACCACCTCCCAGCGCATGGCTCAGCGCCCCAACGGCGGCGGGTTGCCGCGTGCAGGCTGTTTGGCGTCGGCTTGCTTGGCGAATGCCTCCTTGGCCAGTTCCGAAATGCCGGCAATGGAACTGATCACCCCGGTAGCCTCCATCGGCATCAGCACCAGCTTCTGGTTGGGGGAATTGGCCAGTTCACTGAAGGCCTCCACATACTTCTGCGCGATGAAGTAATTGATCGCCTGCACACTGCCGTTGGCGATCGCATCGGACACCATCGCGGTCGCCTTGGCCTCGGCTTCGGCAAGACGCTCGCGTGCCTCGGCGTCGCGGAACGCGGCCTCCTTGCGGCCTTCCGCTTCCAGCACCGCCGACTGTTTCTGGCCTTCGGCGCGCAGGATCTCCGATTGGCGGATACCCTCGGCTTCAAGCACCGCAGCACGCTTGTTCTGCTCGGCCATCTTCTGCTGCTGCATCGACTGCACCAGGTTGGCCGGTGGCTGGATGTCCTTGATCTCGATGCGGGTGACCTTGACGCCCCACGGATTGGTGGCGTGGTCGACCACGTTGAGCAGCTTGGCGTTGATGGTCTCGCGCTGGCTCAGCGATTCGTCCAGGTCCATCGAGCCGATCACGGTACGGATATTGGTCTGCACCAGGGCAATCATCGCCACTTCCAGGTTGGCCACTTCATAGGCCGCCTTGGCCGCATCCAGCACCTGGAAGAACACCACGCCATCCACCCGCACCACCGCATTGTCCTTGGTGATGACATCCTGGCTGGGCACGTCCAGCACCTGTTCCATCATGTTCACCTTGCGGCCGACGCCATAGACCACCGGAAACAGGAAATGCAGGCCCGGGCTCATCGTGTGCGTGTACTTGCCGAACCGTTCCACCGTCCATTCATAGCCCTGCGGCACCATCCGCACCGTCTTGAACAGCACGATGATGCCGGCCACCGTGACCACCAACGCCAACACCGCTGCTCCGCCGCTCATTCGACCACTCCTTGTGCTGATTGATGGGCCGAGTATAGCCACAGCCCGGGCAACTGCCTGAGCGGGCTTACAGGCGTACCCGCCCGCGCAGGATATCGACGAACATCATCCAGTCACCGGTAAATGAATAGAGCGGATGGCGAAAGGTTGCAGGTCGGTTCTTCTCGAAGAAAAAGTGCCCTACCCAGGCGAATCCATAGCCACACAACAAGGCGAACCCGAGCCAGCGCAGCTGACCGGTCCACAGCAGCATCGCCACGCACAGCAGCACGCCGCAGCTGCCGATGAAATGCAGGCGGCGACTGGTGCGGTTGCTGTGTTCGCTCAGGTAGAACGGGTAGAACGCACGGAAGCTGCTGAATCCTGACATGGCCGGCACCCGGGACTGGATGCCGCCAGCATAGGCGCTTCAGTTGCTGCGTGGGGCGAACATGATCACCGCCATGCCGAGCAGGCAGAGGCCACCGCCGAGCAGGTCCCAGCGGGTGGGCTTGACCGAGTCCACCAGCCACAACCACAGCAGCGCCACGCAGACATAGACGCCGCCGTAAGCGGCATAGACCCGCCCGCTGGCCGCCGGATGCAGGGTCAGCAGCCAGGCGAACAGGGCCAGGCTGGCGGCAGCTGGCAGCAGCAACCACGGGCTGCCCTGCTGCCGCAGCCAGACCCACGGCAGATAGCAGCCGACGATCTCCGCCAACGCGGTGAGCAGGAACAGCGCGAAGGTCTTCATTGCGCGGAATCCTTCTCCTGCTGCTTCACCTGCTGCCACAAGGCCTCCTGCTGTTGCAGGTCCAGCTGTGGCATCGCGGTTCCGCGAGCGGCCGCCAGCGCCTCCATGGCACGGAAACGGCGTTCGAACTTGTGGTTGGCATGGCGCAGGGCGGTGCCGCTATCGACCTTGGCGTGGCGGGCAAGATTGGCGCAGACAAACAACACGTCACCCAGTTCCTCCTGCAGCCGGACCTGGTTGTCGGCGCCGGCGGCAGCAAGCTCGAACTCGGCCTGCAGTTCGTCGATTTCCTCACGCAGCTTGTCCAGTACCGGCACCGCATCGGGCCAATCGAAGCCGGTGCGGGCAGCACGCGACTGCAGCTTGGTGGCACGCAGCCACTCCGGCAGTCCACGCGAAATGCCGGCCAATGCCGAATCATCCTGCTCGCCCTTGGCGGCGCGCTCGCTGCGCTTGATCTGGTCCCAGTTGGCCAGCACTTCGTCGGCGTCGCTGACCTCGGCATTGCCGAAGATATGCGGGTGGCGGCGGATCATCTTGTTGCTGATCGAGGCCACCACATCGCCGAAATCGAAGGCGCCCTGCTCGCTGGCCATCTGTGCATGGAACACTACCTGCAGCAGCAGATCGCCGAGCTCGTCCTTCAGATCCGGCAGGTCATTGCGGTCGATGGCATCGGCAACCTCATAAGCCTCCTCGACGGTGTACGGCGCGATGCTGGCGAAGTCCTGCTCCAGGTCCCAGGGGCATCCGCCCTGGGGATCGCGCAGGCGCGCCATGATCTGCAACAGGGTCTGGATATTGGTCAATTCGGACATTCGCACATCACCTTTGTTACGAATACGCCGGCAGTCGCCGGCGTTTGAAGTTCACTGCAGGCAGCCAGTGGCTGGGCGTCAAAGCCCGGCCACCCACGCCTGCCACGGCAACGAGGCATCACCCAAGGCAACGAAGTCGCCATTGAGCAGACGCGGGCGTTGGTTGTAGGCAAACGGCACGCCGTCATCGGCCGCCAACACGACACCACCCGCCGCCTCCAGCACGCACTGACCGGCGGCGGTATCCCATTCACTGGTTGGCCCAAGGCGCGGGTACACATCCAGCGTCCCTTCGGCGATGCGGCAGAACTTCAGCGACGAGCCCTGCGCGACCAGCTCGATTTCACCCATCCGTGCCAACAAGCCAGCGGTGCGCGCACTGGCGTGTGAGCGGCTGGCAGCGACCCGCAACGGCGATGCCGGTGGCACCCGGGTAGTAATCGCGTCCTGCTGCTGACCGCTGCGGCGCCAGGCCTGGCCACCGCGCTGTGCATGCCAGATGACCTCGGTCACCGGTGCCTGTACGACACCAAACACCGACACGCCATCTTCGATCAATGCAATGTTGACGCTGAATTCGCCATTGCGCTTGATGAATTCACGGGTGCCGTCCAGCGGGTCCACCAGCCAATAGCGCTGCCACTGCCGACGCGTCTCCCAGGGCAACTGGGCCGATTCCTCGGACAGTACCGGAATGTCCGGGGTCAGCTGCGCCAGACCGGCAACAATCAGCCGGTGCGCGGCCAGATCGGCCGTGGTGACCGGGCTGTCATCGGCCTTCTGTTCGACGTCGAAACCGTTGGCATAGACCTGCATGATCGCCGCGCCTGCGCGCTGGGCGATGTCCAACACGCCTTCGCGCAGGACGTCATCAACTACTGCGTTCATGCTCCACCTCGCAGCCACTCACGGGCAATGAACAGGGCTGCCAGCGAGCGCCCCTCGGAAAAATCCTCGCGCAGCATCAGCTGGTCCAGCTCGGCCAGCTTCCACGGCACCACTTCCAACTCTTCCGGCTCGTCACCAGGCAAGCGCTGCGGATACAGGTCGCGCGCCACTACCAGCGTGGATTGGTGACTCATATAAGTAGGTGCGAGAGTCAGGCTGCGCAGCGCATCCAGCCTGCGCGCGCCATAACCGGCCTCCTCCTTCAGCTCACGGTCGGCGGCTTCGATCGGTGTCTCGCCTTCGTCGATGCGGCCCTTGACCAGACCCAGCTCGTAACGATGCAGGCCGGCTGCGTATTCACGCACCAGCAATACGGTCTCGTCATCGAGCATGGGCACCACCACGACCGCACCGTGTCCGCCACTCACCAGGCGCTGGAAATGCCGGCGCTCGCCGTTGGAAAACTCCAGGTCCAGCTGCTGCTGGCGGAAGGGACCGATGTGTTCTTCGACCACGTTGTGGATCAGTGGCAGACGGCGACTCATGCGCCACTCCGGGCAAAACGACGGTAGACCGATAGAATGCGCATTGGCAGATACGTTTTCATGACGTTGAAATGCTAGCAGACCCAGCCGCTCCCCATGCGGCACCGCCTTTTCGAGAACACCCATGCGCCTTACCCGTAGCCCGATTGAACTGCCGCTTGCCGTCGGCCAGACCCTGTCCCTGCCGGAGGATGTGGCCAACCATCTGGTCCGGGTGATGCGCCTGCGCGAGGGCGAAAGCTGCATCCTGTTCAACGGCGATGGCCATGACTATGCCGCCACCCTCAGCGCGATCAGCAAGCGCGAGGTACAGGTGCACATCGACAGTGCCCAGGCCGTCGACAACGAATCGCCACTGGCCATCACCTTGCTGCAGGGCATTGCGCGTGGCGAGAAGATGGACCTGATCCTGCAGAAGGCCACCGAACTGGGGGTCAGCCGTATCATCCCGGTCAATGCCGAGCGCACCGAAGTAAAACTGGACGCAGCACGCGCCGAAAAGCGCATCGTGCATTGGCGCAACGTGGTGGGTTCGGCCTGTGGCCAATCGGGGCGCGCGCGGATTCCGTCCATTGCCAGCCCGCAGGCGCTGGCCGCGGCGGTGGCAGCATTGCCCGGGCAGACCCTGCGACTGACCCTGGACCCGCTGGGCGAGCATCGCCTGGCCTCGCTGCCGGCAGCACCGGCCAACGGCGTGGTGATCGCGATCGGGCCGGAAGGTGGCTGGTCACCGCGTGACCGTCAGCAACTGAGCGAGGCAGGCTTCCAGGGCCTGCAGCTGGGTCCGCGCATCCTGCGCACGGAGACCGCCGGCCTGGCGGCAATCGCGGCCCTGCAGGCGCGGCTGGGCGACCTGTAGCGCCGAGCCGTGCCCAGCGTGAGCATTGCCGACAAACCCGCTGTCGGTGTTTGTGGGAGCGGCGTAAGTCGCGAAGCCAACACCGATAAGATCACCAACCGGCCTGCAATCTGTTGGAGTGCGAGCTTCGCGGCTTACGCCGCTCACGCAATGTTGTGGTTTGCCGGGAAAGCTTCTGCCGAGCATGGCTCGGCACTACAGGTAATGCCTGGCCCGCCTATAGAGCCGAGCCATGCTCGGCTGGGGCGTTACAGCTGTACCCACCCGGTACATGAGCGGCGTAAGCCGCGAGGCCGACGCCGCTGGAATCACCAACCGGTCTGCAATCTGTTGGAGTGCGAGCTTCGCGGCTTACGCCGCTCCTACAAATGCCGAAGATCGCTGGGAAGGCCGCTGCCGAGCATGGCTCGGCACTACCTTTCGGTCAGGCTACGGCTTCTGCCAGGGCCAGGATCACGGCGCTTTCCACTGCGTCCAGATCTGGCAGCAGTGCGCTTTGTTCACCGAGCAGGACGCGCATGTGCACGCCTACCGGCAGGCTTTCTTCCGATGCGTCAGCCAGCAGGCCATCGCGGGGTACCGCGATCAGCTGCGGGAAGGATTGGGTCAACAGGGCGAAGTACGGCAGGTCCGGGTTGCCACCCAGGGCCTTGAGCACCACCACCTTGTTGTTGCCGCCGACCATTTCGTTGCCATGCCCACTGAGCCCGGCATAGGACAGCAACGGCACGCTCCAGCCGTGCCATGCGATCTGCCCGACCAGCCATGCCGGGGCATTGGCGATCGGCTCGACCGCCACGCGCGACATCATTTCCGCCACCGTTGCGTTGGGCAGCAATACGCGTTCGGTACCGGCCTGTATCAGTACCCCACGGACTTCATCGTTGTTTGCGTAGCTCATCGTCAGTTCCTGGGTCGCGCAGCGGTCACGCCGCGCAATGCACTGCCAATTCGGCGGCGAGATATTCCGGATCACCGGCGCGCATGCCCGCGACAGCCAGCTGGCTCGCGGCGGCCGGGTCATAGCAGCCCTCACCGATCTGCCCCGCCACCCAGCCGCCCTTGCCGGCGAATTCCAGCACCGGGGCAACCAACGCCACGTCGGCACCACTGAGCATCAGCACGGCACTGCGGTCGGGTTGCAGGGCTTCAAGCAAGTCGTTGGCTTCCGCGCAGAAGCGCAGGCCCTCGGTACTCGACTCCACACCGATCACGTCGGGAAGAATATAGACATCGCCCGGAACCAGGTTCTGCCCCGGATCGGCCAAGGTCACCGGCAGCGGTGTCGCCCGCGCCATCTGCTTGACCAGGTTGGCGTAGCGGCCGCCGTCCAGACGCAGCTGCACCAGCACCGGTCGCGCGAAGTCTTCGGGCAGGCCGGCCAGCACACGGCGCACCGCATCCGGACCACCGATGCCGGCGATCAACAACACTGCCCCATTGCCTTCGGCAGCGCCTTCGTCGATCTCAACCAGTGACAACTCGCTGTTGAGCAGGCTGGCCAGGGCCGGCGGCGGCACCTGGACCGCACTTGCCGCAGCAGGCGCCGCTTCATAGCCATCATCCTCCAGCAGCGACCAGCTGCTGAAATCGCCCAGCGGCACCTTGGCGGGCTCGGCTTCGGATTCCGTCGCCACTGGCACCACAACCGGCTCCGCCGGCAGCGGCGGCGGCACGGCTGCGACCGGCTGCGCAGCGCCCGCAATCAATTCCTCGAAGGACAGCACCTCCGGGCGCGGCGCAAGCGCACGGGCCGGGGCCTCGTAGATCTCATCAGCGGGCAGGTCGTAGGCCTGCACCTGTGCCTCGTCCAGATGGAACTGCAATGGTGCATCCACATGCCCGTCAGCAGGACGCGGCGGCATGCCGGGTTCGAGGGCAATCGCCGGCTCCGCCTCCTCATGCTCCAGACCGGGCGGCAGCACGTTGCCATGGCCCTGCAGCTTGGCCGCCAGATGGCGGATCCAACGCTGCGCCTCCCAGCCCTCGCGACGTGCGGCCAGCTCGGCTTCCTCGAACAGCAGCGACAGTTCCGGTGTTTCCAGCACCGATTCCAGTCGCTCCAGCGCGTCCTCCACCGCCGGCTCCAAGGCCACCAGCACCACCTGCGGCGCGGCCGCGGCAAGTGCGGACGGCTCAAGCTGGTTGGGATCCTCTTCCAGCACGATGCGGCCGCCGGCAGCGACCAGCGCTTCGCGCAGGCGATCACGGGCGGCGCCGGCGCGGGCCAGCAAGGCAACCGGCTTGGCAGTGTCGTCAGTCGCGTGCACGGGCGATCCCCAGCAGGTCGTAGACATTGCGCATCAAATCCAACTCCTGGTACGGCTTGCCGAGATAGCGCTGCACGCCGATCTCGAAGGCGCGTTGGCGATGCTTGTCGCCGCTGCGCGAGGTGATCATCACGATCGGAATGTTCTTGTAGCGTGGATCGGCACGCATCGCGGTGGCCAGCTCGTAGCCGTCCATACGTGGCATCTCGATATCCAGCAGCATCAGGTCCGGGATGCGCTCTTCCAACTGCTCCAGCGCTTCCACGCCGTCGCGGGCGACCACTACATCCAGGTTGTGACGCTCCAGCACGCGACCGGTGACCTTGCGCATGGTCAGCGAATCGTCGACCACCATCACCAGCGGCACATGGCGCTGGCTGCTGGCCTCGATCACTTCCACCGTCTGCTGCGGTTGGGTGAGGTGACGACGCACCAGCGGTGCCACGTCCAGGATCACCACCACGTTGCCTTCGCCAGTGATCGTGGCGCCGTAGATACCCGGCACCGAGGCGATCTGCAGGCCCACCGGCTTGACCACGACTTCGCGGTTGCCCAGTACCTGGTCGATAGCCACCGCCGCACGCAGGTCGCCGGAGCGCACCAGCAGCAGCGGGATCTCGGCCTGGCCTTCGGCCTTGGCTGCAACCTGGCCCACCAGGGTGCCGAGGTTGTACAGGCTGAAGTCTTCGCCGTTGTAGTGGTAACCGCCCTGCCCGGACTCGAAACGCTCGCGGGAGATACGACCGATACCGCTGACCGAGGCCACCGGCACCGCATAGGTGGTTTCGCCGATGCGGACGAACACCGCCTGGGTGACCGCCAGCGTCTGCGGCAGGCGCAGGGTGAAGGTCGCGCCCTGGCCACGCACCGAGTGGATGTCCACCGAGCCGCCGAGCTGACGGACTTCGTTGCGCACCACGTCCATGCCCACACCACGGCCGGCCAGCTGACTGACCTGTTCGCTGGTACTGAAGCCCGAGGCGAAGATCATCTGGTCCAGCTGGGTATCGTCGATCTGCTCGTTGGCACCCAACAAACCGCGCTGCTCGGCGCGGCGACGGATCGCCTCGCGGTCCAGGCCGGCACCGTCATCGCCCACTTCCAGCACGATTTCCGAACCTTCGCGGCGCAGACGCAGGGCGATTTCGCCTTCTTCCGGCTTGCCTGCGGCAGCACGTGCGGCCGGCTGCTCCAGGCCATGTGCAACCGAGTTGCGCAGCATGTGCTCCAGCGGCGCGACCATGCGGTCCAGCACATTGCGATCGAGTTCGCCGTGGGTGCCTTCCAGCTTCAGGTGCACCTGCTTGTCGGTTTCCTGCGCGGCCTGACGCACCACACGGCGCAGACGCGGCACCAGACCGTCGAACGGCACCATGCGCGCGCGCATCAGGCCATCCTGCAGTTCCGAGCTGACACGCGACTGCTGCTGCAGCAAGGTGTCGTAGTTGCGCGACAGATCGTCCAGCACCCCCTGCAGACCGCCCAAGTCGGCTGCCGATTCGTTCAGCGCACGGCTGAGCTGCTGCAGGGTGGAGAAGCGGTCCAGTTCCAGCGGATCGAAGGTCTGGTCGGCCTGCTCATGCTCGCGGCGGTAACGCGCCACGATCTGCGCTTCGGTTTCCAGATCCAGACGACGCAGCTGGTCACGCAGACGTGCGTTGGTGCGGTCCAGCTCGGCCATGGCGCCACGGAAGGCACCCAACTGCTGCTCCAGGCGCGAGCGGTAGATCGCCACTTCACCGGCATGGTTGACCAGGCTGTCGAGCAGGTCAGCGCGAACACGCACTTGCTCCTGGCCGCGCGGCGCACCTTCGTCTTCGTTGCCTGCCTGCTCTTCGCGCAGCGGCGCCGACAGCGGCGCACTCTGCGCCACCGGTTGCGGCTGCACATCGTCGCCGGCAGGCTTCTGCGGTGCCGGTTCAAACGTGCTGACAGCGGCTTCCACCGGCGCCTGTGCGGCCTCGGCGCGACCGTCGGTACGGGCTTCGAAAGCCGTGATCAGGTCGGTCGGCATCTGTACCGCGCGATGCTCGCCGGTACGCAGCAACAACTGGTGCAGACGATCGAAGCCGCGCTCCAGCAGCTGCACATCGCTGCGGGTGATCTCGGTACGGTTGGCCGCAACCGCTTCCAGCAGCGATTCGATACCGTGGCCAAGGTCACCGATGGCATTGATGCCCGCCATGCGTGCACCACCCTTGAGGGTATGCAGGTCACGCTGCAGGCCGGCCAAGGCTTCACGATCTTCCGGCGCCGCGCGCAGGTCATTGATCAGGCCATCGCAATGATCGAGCAGGTCCTTGCCTTCCTCGACGAAGATATCGACCAGTTCGCGATCCAGGTCGGCAAAATTCAGCGGCCCGGCATCAAGCTCATGCGCAGCAGCGGCGGCGACCGGTGCGGCGACCTCTTCCGGCAAGGCGGCGGTGAGCGGAGCCAGTTCCGCCTTCGGTTCGATGCTGGTCCCGGCGTCGGCCTGGCCTGCACTGTCGTCCACGGCGGTCGTTTCAAACGCCCCGGCCACTTCAGGCTGGACGTGTTCCGGCTGAACGACGTCGTCGCCCTGCCCGGCTTCTTCAACTACGGTGGGTTCTTCGTCCGGAGCAACGGCTTCGCTTGCGTCGTGTTCCTCGACGGCCGCGATGTCCTCACCAGCCGGCGGCGCATCCGCGGCGTCGACAGCGTCCAGCGACGCAGCTGTCGTTGCCTCCGGCGCATCGGCAACTGCGGCCTCCTCGCCCGATTGCACGAAGTCAGCCGATGCCTGCACGACGCCGTCCTCGATCGCGGCAAAGGTCTGCTCGGTAGACTCCGCAATCGGCTGGTCTTCTTCGATCTGCGCTGTCGCGTTCGATGCTTCTACTTCTGCTTCTTCCTCGGCTTCGACTGGGACTTCTGCTGCGGCTTCGGTTTCGCTCGGACCCAGCTGGGCCACACCGGCAACCACCGTAGCCGTACCGGTAGCGATTGCCAGCGCACGCGCGATCACACTGTCGTGATCGTGCTGATCGGTGGGAACCTCGACAGCCGTCGCCTCGTCTTCCTGGTTGTCTTCGGTCGAAGTGAGCGCATCGGCCTCAACCGCGGCATCGGCTGCAGCGGTAGTCGCCTGTGCGGCTTCGACCTCGCCCGCTTCGGGCTCGGTTTCGAGCGTCGGATCAGACGCTTCCGCCGCCGGCTCCGGATTACCTTCCACAGTGTCCGCGGCAACGCCCCAGGTCGAGGCGCGCACTGCATCGTACTGATCGACCGTTTCAACCGGATCCAGCGCAACTTCCGGCGCGACGACCTCGGTCTGCTCGATGCTGTCGGCCAGTTCGACCGGCGCATCAGCAGCAACTGGCATGGCCGGCTCGATATCGCTGGCGACTTCCAGCACCGTCGACGACACGTCGGCGGCAACGGTATCCGCAAGCTCGATCTGCTCCGACCCGCTGGATTCGGCGGCGGTCGCCATCGGCAACAGCATTTCGGGCTCGGCTGCCGTGGCCGGCTGTTCGATGCTTTCCGGCGAGACCTGGCTACCCGGGGTCTCCTCCAGCAAGCCTGCGTCAAAGTACGCGGAAAGGTCTTCGCCCCCCACCAGCTCGGCGTTCATGTCATTGCCCGCCGACGCTGCCGGCTGCGCAGCTACGCTGTCATTGGCGAGCAGTTCTTCGTCTGCCTGCATCGGCGGCCACTTGGCGTCCGGCAAGGCATCGACCAGGGCCTGCAGACGCTCGGCCACGCCCGGGAATGCAGGAATACGCGGCGAAGGCGCACGCAAGGCCGTGATGGTGGTGTGTACCGCAGCGGCCATCTGCGCCAACGCATCCACGCCAGCAGCCGTCGGGGTGACCGACGCCGCCAGCGAACGCTTGACGAAGGTTTCCGCCGGGCTGGTGATCTGGGTGATCACCGGCACATCGGTCATCGCGAATGCACCACTCATGGTGTGCACCGCACGCAACAGGTCCTCGGAGACGGCCTGCGGCTGCACGGCCGAAGCCGCCAACCAGGCATGCACCGTATCCAGGTGGGCGCCAATCTCGGCCTCGAGGATTTCGCGCAGCACCTCGTCCACGGAAGCCGGAGTGCCGTCGGCCTGTTCGGCAACTTCAGCGCCGCCGACGGGCGCAACGGCTGCTTCCGCATCGGACTCCGCCGCCACCTCGCCAACCGCCACATCAGCTGCAACAGCGCTGGCGCCGGTGACGTAGAACGCTTCTTCACCCGCAGCGACGCGGTCGGCCACCTCCTGCATGCCCAGCAGATCGGACTGGATGCTGCCGTTGCCACGCAATGCGGCATTCAATTCCGGCAATACGTCATACGCCTGCGCTACCGCGGCAAGAACCGCGGGGCTGGCCGGACGGCTGCCGTCGAGCACGCGATTGAGCATGCTCTCGATCTTCCAGCTGAACTCACCCAGGGTGCGCGCGCCGACAAGACGACCACTGCCCTTCAAGGTGTGGAATACGCGGCGCACCGGGCGCAGCCTTTCCATGTTGGCAGGCGCCGCGCGCCAGGCAGGCAGCAGGTTGCCCAGATTTTCGAGCTCCTCGTCGAACTCCTCGATGAAGACATCGCGGATGTCCTGATCGATCACGTCACCGCCATCGATGAAGCCGCCCTCGAGCTGCTGCGTCGGTGCCACGGTCCTTGCAGGCGTCGCGGCACTGGCCGCGACTTCGCCCACATCGGCCGTGACCAGCTCGGGCTGCAGCGACTCGGGCAACGCAAACGGGTCGAAGGCCTCGGCGGCGGCATCCAGCTGCGCCATGAATGCAGCGGTTTCGGTATCCAGCGTGGAAACCGGCTCAACCACTGTGGAGGCCGGTTCCACCGGCGCGGCGGCCAGGTCCCAATCGCTGCTTATCTGTGCCGGCGCAAGCGTTGCATCCTCGATCGAGGTATTGCTGGTCTCCAGCTCCGGATTGAAGAACGGATCGGCATCGACTTCGGCATCGGCAAAGGCGGCGTTGACCAGCTCCGCATCGGCCAGATCATCCTTGCCCAGTTCAGCCGCGTGCGGCGCCTGTGCATCGGTGTCATCCAGCGTCAGCAACGAGGCGTCGAAACGATAGCTGTCGTTCGCGCCCTCAATCGTCGCGTCCTCGGCGGCTACCGGATCAAACGAGGCAGCAAGCGACACGGGAGCTTCAAAATCTGCCGGCGCCGCGGCTTCGTCGTGCCCCTCGAGCACCATCGGGGCCAGCGTGAAGCTGCTCTCTTCAGCTCCGGAGCTCTCGGCGGCTACCGGATCAAATGCGGAGACCGCAGCGCTGGTGTCGGCCGGTGCCGACACGGAAGAATCCGCCACCTCCGCTGCCTGTGCCGGAATGCTGGAAATTGCCACGGCATTGATGGCCGCACCAAACACCAAGGGATAATCGACCGCGGCAGCCTGCGGCTTCACCTCCGCATCCAACGACGGCAACGGCGGTGGGATCACCGGCGCTGCAACGACAGGAGCCGGTTCGGAAGCAGGCGCCGCGTCGGCGACTGCGTCAGCAGACGCATGCGACACATCGTCCTGGCCGGCGGCGACTGCCTCGTCCACAACGGTGCTCGGCGTTGCTGCCACCTCGGCAACAGGTGCAGCAATGACTTCGGCGGCAACCGGTTCGACTGCCGCCGTGGCGGCCACAACCTGCACCGGGGGAATCGGCCAGTAACGCAGTGTTTCCAGACTGGTACGGGTGATATCGAGGATTTCCTCGCGGCCCGGACGACGGTCGCGCAGGGCTTCCAGGAAATATTCCAGGCTGGCCATGGCATCGGCCAGGGTATCGAGCTGACGACCGCTGGGAATGCGCTGGCGTGCGATCAGCTCGACGTCGATGTACTGGCGCACGGCCAGCAGATAGTCCGCCGGTACCGGCATCTCCAGCATGCGCAACGCGCCCGACACTTCGCCGAGCAGGCGCGGCACTTCAGCCAGGCGCGCGTGATCCCAGTTGGTCTCGATGAACGCGACGAACGATTCGCGGGCCGCGGTGAAGTTGGCAATGGCTTCATGTGCCAGCACTTCCACCGTACGGCGGGTTTCCACCGAACCGGCATCGTCGTCACCGGCGACATTGGCGCCGAGATGGGCCACCTGGTCGTCCAGCGATGCATCCACGTAGAGCAATGCGCCGGCGATATCCAGCAACAGGTTGTCGTCGATCTGGCGCGCACCATCGACCACCTCACGCAGCGCATCGCGCTGCTGGGCGACAATGCCGCGGGCCACGCCCAGGCCCATCACCCCCAGGGTGTCGGAGACCGCGCCCAGTTCGTTGACCTGCACCTGCAGGTCGGCCGGGTTGCCGTCCATGCGCATATGCAGATCGAGCGCATCCTTGATGCGCATCAGTTCTTCCTTGACCGCGCTGCCCACGGTGTCGAGCAGCTCGCGGTTGCGACCACTCAGGCTGCCGCGTGCGTGTTCCAGCTCATCGGCGCTGGCGTCGCTGGCGTCGGGATTGAAGGCGAACAACACGCTCTCGTTGATGCCCTCGGCACCGCGCGCAGCACGGATATCATTGAGCAGCGGCAGCAGCACGATCGGAATGTCGCGATGGCCGTTCTGCAGGCGTTCCAGGTAATCGGGCAGCAGCACGGTGCCACGCATCAGCGTGGCGCAGGCCTCGTCACGCTCGGGAACAGCCCCCTCACGTACTGCATTGGCCAGCAGTTCCAGTTCCTCGGCGACCATGGCCGGCGCATACAGCTCAACCATCCGCAGCGTGCCCTGCACCTGGTGCAGGTAGCCGGCGCAGAAGCGCATGCGGCTGGTATCACTGGGATCTTCCACGAACGCTTCGACCTCATTGCGCACCTGGCGCAGGGTCTCGTCCAGCTCGGGTTTCACCCAGCCCAGTGCGGCGTGGCTCATCGCATCGCGCAAGGTACTCATCGCACTCCCCCGTGCAGCATCAATTGCATGCCGTCCGGGCGGCCCTGCGTTGCGTCGTGACGAAACTTCATCTGCTGATTCCTTTGCATCCCCGCCCGATCAGTCCGCTCAGGCCGGCAACTTGAAGTCGGCCACCGAGCGGCGCAGCTCTGCCGCCAACTGGTTCAACTGACCCAGCGAGTCGGCAGTCTGCCCGGCACCCTGCGAGGTCTGGCCGGTAATCTGCCGGATCACGCCCATCGTCTGGGTGATGTCGGTAGCTGCCGAGGCCTGCTGGTTGGCGGCGATGGAGATGCTCTTGATCAAGTTATTGAGTGCGTTGGACACGCGCTCGATTTCGGTCAGCGCGGTACCGGCGTCCTCGGCCAGGCGCGCACCGGACACCACTTCGGCGGTGGTCTGTTCCATCGAGGTGACGGCTTCGTTGGTATCGGCCTGAATCGCCTGCACCAGACCTTCGATTCGGCGGGTTGCGCCGGAGGTACGTTCTGCCAGGCGCTGCACTTCGTCGGCCACCACGGCGAAACCGCGACCGGCCTCACCGGCCGAGGCTGCCTGCACGGCCGCGTTCAATGCCAGGATGTTGGTCTGCTCGGAAATGTCGTTGATCAGTTCCACGATCGAGCCGATTTCCTGCGAGGACTCGCCCAGGCGCTTGATGCGCTTGGAGGTTTCCTGGATCTGGTCGCGGATCTGGTCCATGCCCTGGATGGTCTGGCGCACCACGCCGGCACCTTCGGTCGCGATGACCACCGAGCGTTGTGCCACTTCGGCCGACTCGGTGGAGTTGCGCGACACCTGCTCAATGGAGGTGGCGATTTCGCCGATACGGTCCGAGGCGCTGGTGATCTCGTCGGCCTGGTGGCCTGCAGCTTCGGCCAGCTGCATTGCCGTTGCCTGGGTTTCCTGTGCCGACACTGCCACTTTCGAGGAGATGTCGTTGATGGTGGTCACCAGGTGGCGCAGTTCGTCCACGGCGTAGTTGATAGCGTCGGCGATGGCGCCGGTCATGTCCTCGGTCACCGAGGCCTTCACCGTCAGGTCACCTTCACCGAGCGAGCTGATTTCGTCCAGCAGACGCATAATCGCCTGCTGGTTGCGGCTGTTGAATTCCACCTGGGTCTGGTAACGCACGTCCTGCTCACGCGAACGGGTACGCACCGTGCTCCAGACGAAGCCGATGATCGACAGCACCGACAGGCCGCCGAAGATCACGCTCCACCAGAAGTTCGGGAAGATACGGGTATCGCGGGCCGAACCGAAGGCCGAGAACGCATCGAACAGCTTGCGGCTGCGCTCCAGCATCTTGTCCGAACCGGTCGCCAGTGCGGCGGCCGAGGACTGTGCGGCGAACAGGTTGCGCGAGCTGGCCAGGATGGCGTCGGCGTCCTTCTTCATCTTTGCCCACTGGTTGGCCGACTGTTCCAGCGCAACCTGGGCGTTGGCGTTGCGCACGGCGGCGATGCCCATTTCCTCATTGCCGTTGCGCAGGCCTTCCAGCACCTGGGTGAACACCACCATGTCGCGTGCCAGCGCGTCGCCGGCGCCGCTTGCGCCAGGACCACCTGCGCGGATTTCGGTCACGCGACGGGCCATGGTGCCAACCACCACCACCTGCTGCAGGCCGTTGTAGACCTGCGAGGACTGGGCACCACCGGCGGTCATCGCACGCACCACTTCGTTCAACTGCGCCTGCAGCTGCGGCACCGCACCGACGAAGCTGTCGGCGTTACCGGCCAGCGCCAGCACGGCCGGCTCGGAGGCGACGATCTGCTCGGCGTTCTTGGACAGCGGCTTCCAGGTATCGACCAGCGCACCCAACGGACCGGACACGCCGCTCTCGTTGCCGTAACGGCCCTGCAACTCACTGACCGTACTTTCCACCTTGCTGCGCGTGTCCTTGAACGCGGCGTAGCTCTCACGGCTACCGGCCACGGCTTCACGGCCCTGGTTGGCAAGCTGCTGCGACAGCACCTGCAGATCGGCGGCGCCGGTACTGGCACCGGCCAGGCGACTGCCCTGCCAGGTGGCCACGCCGGTGTTGGCACCGAACACGACCATCGAGAGTACCAACAAGCCCAACCAGAAGTTGGTGCTTACGTTGCCAAGCTTGCCGGCCTTGGCGGCTTCAGGAGCAGTACTCATCGTTCGACCTCGGTCTCAATACGAAGAGGCAAGCGTGCCGATCAGGCGGCCGCTTGCCGGAATTCAGGGGTGCGGGAAAGCAGTGACAGCGAGAAAACGCCCCAGTCACGGCCCTCATCATGGAAGGCTCGCTCGACGAAATGCGTGTAACGGCCCTGCGCGATATCGCCGGCAGGCACCTGCATCGACGCCTCGAAGCTGCGCTGGCCATACAACTCGTCGATCACCAGTGCCACGTCGCCGCCGCTCTGGCGCATGATCAACACGCGCTGGCCTTCCTGTGGCGCGGTGCGCTCACCTTCCAGGAAGTTCTTCAGGTCCACCACCGGGAACAGGTTGCCACGCAGGTTGCCCACGCCCAGCAACCAGGACTGCGCGCCGGGAACCGGAGTCACTGGCGGCATTGGCACGATTTCCACCACTTCGCGGAAATCCGAGACCAGATGCCGGCTGCCAACGCGGTAGCCCACGCCACGCCAGACATCCTGCGAAAAGCTGCGCTCGGGCAACTGTACCGCGTGCGCCAGACTGCGGCGTTCGTAGGCTTCAAGGATGTCGAATGGAGAACGCATCAACCCACCAGTTTGTTGATCCGCGCGATCAGATCATCCTCGCGCGGCGGCTTGACGATGTAATCGCTGGCGCCTTGGCGCATGCCCCAGGCCTTGTCGGTTTCCATGCCCTTGGTGCTGACGATCAGCACCGGAATGGCACGGGTGGCCTCGTCACGCGACAGCGCGCGGGTCGCCTGGAAACCGCTCATGCCCGGCAACACCACGTCCATCAGCACCAGCTGCGGCCCTTGCTCACGGGCAATCTGCAGGCCGTCCTCGGCATTGTCAGCCGACAACACCTCGTGCCCTGCCTTGAGCAACCATTGCGTAAACACCGCCCTGTCGGTCGGTGAGTCCTCGATCAAAAGAATTCGAGCCATTTTTGCCTTTCCCCCCTGGTCAGGCGTTGACGTATGTGCGGATGGCACCTAGTAGTTCGTCGCGGGTAAATGGCTTGGTGAGGTATTGCTCGGAGCCGACGATGCGGCCACGGGCTTTGTCGAACAGGCCATCCTTGGATGACAACATGATCACCGGTGTCGACTTGAAGAGCTGGTTGCCCTTGATCAAGGCGCAGGTCTGATACCCATCCAGACGCGGCATCATGATGTCGACGAAGATGATCTGCGGTTGCTGGTCGGCAATCTTGGCCAATGCCTCGAAACCGTCAGTGGCGGTCACGACCTCACAACCTTCACGCTTGAGCAGTGTTTCAGCCGTACGTCGGATGGTCTTCGAATCATCGATCACCATCACCTTCAGCCCTGCGAGTTCCCCACCCGCAGCCATGTTTTCAACCATTTTTGTTCCCCGAACGCGCGACCGATATCAAACGCGATATTGCCGCGAAAGCGCATCTATATCCCAGCCCAGCCGCGAACTGTCAAGCGATGCCCGCAGGACTTGGCCGATCGCCAAGATAATGTGACCGGGTTCGCAATAAAAGCGCAACGCCATTCAGCCTCAGCGTTCCGCTTTCCGCGCTGTGCGGCCCTGCCCCGAACCGCTAACATCCTCGTCCAGATCTGCTGGATTCAAGTCATGCCTTTAGACGTCATCGTGGTGATGGACCCCATCGCCGACATCAAGATCGCCAAGGACACCACCTTCGCCATGCTGCTGGAAGCCCAGCGTCGTGGCCACCGCCTGCACTATGTGCGCCCCGGCGGGCTGTCGCTGCACGGTGGCCAGGCCCAGGCCGAGGCGGCCCCGTTGCAGGTGCGCGACGACAAGGCAGGCTGGTTCAGCCTGGGCGAATTCGCCCCCCTGGTATTCGGCCCCGGCCAGATCGTGCTGATGCGCAAGGACCCGCCGTTCGACGGCGAGTACCTGTATGACACCCATATCCTCGGCATCGCCCAACAGGCCGGCGCCAGCGTGGTCAACGACCCGCAGGGCCTGCGCGACTTCAACGAGAAGCTGGCCGCGCTGCTGTTCCCGCAGTGCTGCCCGCCGACCCTGGTCAGCCGCAATGCCCGCGAACTGAAGGCCTTCGTGCTCGAACATGGCCAGGCCGTGTTGAAGCCGCTGGATGGCATGGGCGGTCGCTCGATCTTCCGCAGCGGCACCGGCGACCCCAACCTCAACGTCATCCTCGAGACGCTGACCGACGGCGGCCGCCACCTGGCGCTGGCACAGCGTTTCATCCCCGACATCAGCGCCGGCGACAAGCGCATCCTGCTGATCGACGGTGTACCGGTGGACTATTGCCTGGCGCGCATTCCGCAGGGCGACGAATTCCGCGGCAACCTGGCCGCCGGCGGCCGCGGCGAAGGCCGTCCGCTGAGCGAACGTGACCGCTGGATTGCCGCCCAGGTCGGCCCGGAGATGAAGCGCCGCGGCATGCGTTTCGTCGGCCTGGACGTGATCGGCGACTACCTGACCGAGGTCAACGTCACCAGTCCCACCTGCGTGCGCGAACTCGATGCACAGTACGGCCTGAACATCGCCGGCCAGCTGTTTGATGCCCTTGAAGCTGACGCGGCCTGATGTATTCCCAGCCTGATGTCCTGCCCGCCGCACCGCGGGCAACCGAACAGCAACGCCTGACCGCCACCCTGGTGCTGTCCACACTGGTGCATGGCCTGTTGATCCTCGGGGTGGGCTTCGCGGTGAGCGACAACGCCCCGCTGGTGCCGACGCTGGACGTGATCTTCAGCCAGACCAGCACCCCGCTCACGCCCAAACAGGCCGACTTCCTGGCCCAGGCCAACCAGCAGGGCGGCGGTGACCACGACAAGGCGCAGCGTCCGCGCGACGCCCAGGCCGGCATCGTGCCGCAGTTGCAGGACGGCCTGGCACCGGTACCGCTGCAGGCGCAGAGTGCAGCCGCACCACCGCCACCGCAGGCACGCATCATCACCAGCACCCAGGGCAAGGACCCGGTTGCGACCGCCCAGACCCAGCCGCTGCCGGATCGTCCCGATGCCAACGCGCCGATGAACGCGCGCGAACAGCGCGACGCGGCAATGGCACGCCTGGCCGCCGAGGTGCATCTGCGCTCGGAGCAGTACGCCAAGCGTCCCAACCGCAAGTTCGTCTCGGCCAGCACCCGCGAATACGCCTATGCCAACTATCTGCGCGCCTGGGTCGACCGCGCCGAACGCGTCGGCAACCTGAACTACCCCGACGAAGCACGCCAGCGCCGGCTTGCCGGCCAGGTGGTCATCACCGTCGGCGTGCGCCGCGATGGCAGCGTGGAGAGCAGCCGCGTGCTGCGCAGCAGCGGCGTGCCCTTGCTCGACGCCACCGCCCTGCGTGTGATCGAGCAGGCGCAGCCGTTCCCGGCATTGCCGGAAACCAGCGACGATATCGACATCCTGCAGGTCACCCGCACCTGGATGTTCCTGCCCGGCGGGCAGTTGCACGACGATCGTTGAGCAACCAGTCCTGTATGTTGGTTTTGTGGGAGCGGCGTAAGCCGCGAAGCTGGCAACGCCCGAACTACCATGCTGATCGCCATCTGATGGTCCATGAGCTTGGCGGTTTACACCGCTCCCACAACCATCACACCCCGCGATCGCTTCAAGGCTTGGAATCGCGCAGCGCCTGCTGTTCGATCAGCGTCAGCGCGACGTTGTCGCGCAGGTAAGCCGGCTGCACCAGCTCCGGGGCGATCGCTTCGCCACGCAGCATTGCCGGTACCGCGATCTTCAGCACATCGGCAGCGCTGGGCAGGGCCTGCGCATCCACGCTGCCGAGGCGTGGCTGCAGGCGCGCGCTCAACACACCCTCGCCCGCCGCGAAACCAGTACCAACACCGGCCCAGATGCTGTCATCGGCCGGCAGCTGTACATGCTCCGGCGCGACCAGCAGCTCACGCTCCTGCAACTGCAGCTCGCCATCGGCATCACGCAGGTAGCGCGCCGCGTAAAGCTCGCCCATGCGCGCATCGATGCAGGCCAATACGCGCGGCGCGTCTGCCGGTGCACGCAGTGCCAAGGTCTGTAGGGTCGATACCGGCAGCAAGGGCCGGTCCAGTGCCAAGGCAATGCCCTGCGCGATCGCAATAGCCAAGCGCACACCGGTGAATGCACCCGGTCCACGGCTCAGCGCGATGGCGTCGAGCTGGCTGCGGGCGACACCGGCCTCGGCCAACAACTGCTCTGCCCACGGCAGGCTCAGTTCGGCATGCCGGCGCGGCGCTACTTCAAACCGCTCCAATACCTGCCCATCCACATACAGGGCGACGGAACAGGCTTCGGTGGCGGTTTCAAAGGCAAGCAGCTTCATGGCATCACATCAGGAAAGGGAGAACGGTGGCGCTTCGGAACCAGCGTCGGCCGAGGCCGTCGCACTGGCGGAATCCGCCTCCGGCGCCCATTGTCGCGCAAAGAAGGCCTGCACATCGGCCAATGCGCGGGTACGGCGGAAGGGCGGCAGTGAATCCAGGAAGATGCGGCCGTAGCCGCGCGAAAGCAGCCGCGGGTCGCACAGCACCAGCACGCCGCGGTCGGTCTCGCTGCGGATCAGCCTGCCCACGCCCTGCTTGAGCGCGATCACCGCCTGCGGCAGCTGTTCGTCGCGGAACGGATTGCCACCCTGGCGTCGGATCGCATCCAGCCGCGCTTCGAACACCGGATCATCCGGTGCGGCAAACGGCAGCTTGTCGATGACCACCACGCTCAGCGCGTCCCCCACCACGTCCACGCCTTCACGGAAGCTGGCCGCGCCCAGCAGCACGCCATTGCCGGACTCGCGGAAACGCTGCAGCAGGCTGGCGCGCGGCGCCTCGCCCTGCACGAACAGCGGCCATGGCCCATCGCGCAGCGCATCGGCGGCCTCACGCAGCGCCCGGTGCGAGGCAAACAACAGGAATGCCCTACCCTGCGATGCTTCGAGCACTGGTCGCAGGGTTGCAATCAAGGCAGCACCATAGCCACGCGCCGCCGGATCGGGCAGTTGCTGCGGCAGATAGCACAGTGCCTGCTGCTGCCAATCGAAGGGACTGGGCTGCACCAGCGTATCCGGGTCATCCAGCCCCAGGCGTTTGGCCAGATGGTCGAAGCCGCCATCCACGGTCAGCGTGGCCGAGGTGAACACCCAGGCCGCCATCGAGCGCAGACGGTGCTCGCGCAGCGGACCGGACACATCCATCGGCGTGCGTTGGCAGCGGAAGCCACGCGGGGTCAGCTCGTACCACAGCACATCGTTGCCATCATCGACGGGAAACAGCGAGTCACTTCCCGCTGGCAACGCCGGCGTCGCCTCCTCTCCCGGCGCGACCGCGACCTCATCGATATCCCACGCATCGACCGCGCCACCATCGCCGTCATCCAACCATCGCGACAGCCGTGACACGCCTTCCAGCGCGCGGGCATGGCAGGCATCCAGTCCGGGTGAGGCCTCGCGCACAAAGCTCAATGCATCGCGCAGCTGCGCCATCGCCGCAGCAACCGCATCAAAGCCTTCGGCTACCGCCGGCACTGCCAGGGCGCGCCAGCGGGTGCCGCGTTGCGGCAGTTTCTCCATTGCCTCGCGCAGTTCGCGCAGCGCCAACTCCAGCGTCGCCACCGGTTGTTGCAGGGTAGCCTGCGCACCCGCGACGCTGCGGCATTCGGCCAGGCAATCGCGTGCCAGCTCCTGCCACGGACGCATGCCGAACCCTTCACCAAAGAAGTTGGCGGCGAGCTCGGGCAGCTGGTGCGCCTCATCGATGACGAAAGCCTGCGCACCGGGCAGGATTTCGCCAAAGCCCTCCTGTTTCAGTGCCAGATCGGCGAGCAGCAGATGGTGGTTGACCACCACCAGGTCTGCTTCCTGCGCCCGCTGCCGCGCCTGCACGACGAAACAATCGCTCCAGAACGGGCAATCGCTGCCCAGGCAGTTGTCCACGGTCGAGGTGACCATCGGCAGCAGCGGTGAATCGTCAGGCAATCCATCCAACTCGGCCATGTCGCCGTATTGGGTACGGCCGGACCAGGTGAGGATGCGCTGGAACTGCGCTACCTGCTCGGTCGAGCTGAAGCGCGGCTCGCCGCGTGCCTGGTCCAGCCGGTAGCGGCACAGATAGTTCGCCCGCCCCTTCAGCAGCGCGGATCGATGACCGACGCCCAATGCGGCGCGCACGCGCGGCAGATCGCGGTGGTAAAGCTGGTCCTGCAGCGCGCGGGTACCGGTGGAGACGATGGTCTTCAAACCGGACAGCAAGGCCGGCACCAGATAGGCATAGGTCTTGCCGGTGCCGGTGCCGGCCTCGGCCAGCAGCACATCGCGTTGCTGCAAGGTCTCGGCGATTGCCCCGGTCAGGCGCAACTGCGCGGGCCGCGGCACGAAGGCATCAAGCTGGCGCGCGAGCGCGCCGCCTTCACTGAGTGCTTCGCAGCTGGCGGTGACTAGGGAGGACATGGCTTGAGCGTTGGGAATGGTGGATCGCGAACGGGGAATGGGGATGAACCGCACTCGGAACCTTGATCGCGCCACGGCAATGGCGGCGTCCACCTTCGCCCAGCGCTCAGACTTATCGATTCCCTATTCCCAACTCCCGATTCCCGGCACAAATCAAAAACGCTTGATTCCCGGCACCGTGCAGCCTTCGATCTGCGCGTGCGCGGAGACGGCGTTTTCCTTTTCGGCACGGGCCAGGCGCGATTGTTCGATGGTCGCCCAATGGCGACGGCACAGCGGACCGGTGCGCGAACCCAGATCCAGCGCTTTCTTGGCCAGGGTCTCGGCGCGCTGCCAGTCGGCCTGCAACAGGGCAACATCAGCCCGCTCCTGCAGGATGCCCGGGTCGTCCGTCACCTGCAGCAGCGCCTCGTTCAAGGCTTCGGCTGCGCCAGCCAGATCCCCGGCCTTGCGCTTGGCGATGGCGGCCTGGCGCAGGTCGTCCACCTGTGCATCGCGCAGCGGCTGCACCGACAACTCGGTGTCGTCGACGCCGGCAATGGCATCCACCGCTGCCAGGCGCTGTGCCGGCGTGGTGGTGTCAACAATCGCCGGCTTGGCCGGAGGCGCACTGATACAGCCGGCGAGTGACAAGGAGGCTGCAGCAGCAACCAGCGCATAGCGGATCAAGGACTTCGTGTTCATGGACTGGATTATCGCGCAGGCGTCTGCGCAGCGGGGGCCGCAGCCGGTTCAGGTTCCTTGCGATCCAGGCCCAGCCAGCCACGCCAGCCGCCGCCGGACTGCTCCTGCGTGCCTTCGCCGCCTTCTTCCAACGGCACTTCGGCCGGCAGTGCACACGGCACGTACTGCGGGGCATAGCCAACCACAAACGGGAAGCGACGCGCGCCCGGGCAGGATTCGTCGGTGGCATTGCTGCCCGCCGCTTCCACGTACTGCCAGTCCAGGCCCTTGTTGTTCACATGCAGGGCTTTGCTGGGCAGGTTGCGGAAGATTCCCGACCACACCCGCATCGCGCCGGAAGCACCAAACAGGCCGGTCTGCTCGTTCTGGTCGTTGCCCATCCAGATCACCGCCAGATGATCGCCGGTATAGCCGGCGTACCAGCTGTCACGACCGTCGTTGGAAGTACCGGTCTTGCCGGCTGCCTGCAGCCGCGACAGGCCTGCGGCGTTCAAGCCCGAGGCAGTACCACTGGAGACCACCTGCTGCAGACCGACACTGATCAGGTTGGCTGCGATCGAGTCGCCCTCCTGTGCCGGTGCCGGGCTCTTGTCGTAACGCTTGAGCAGCTTGCCCTGCGCATCGACCACACCACGCACCGCATGCAACGGTTGGATTTCGCCGCCGGAGGCAAGGAACTGGTACAGCTGGGCCATGCCATACGGGCTCTGGTCGGTGGAGCCAAGGATCACCGACGGATTGGACTCCGCCTTGAGGCCTGCCAGCACATTGATCAGTTGGGTCAGCCGTTCCGGCCCGACCTGCATGCCGACGCGCACGGTGGCCTGGTTGTAGGAGCGGGCCAGCGCATCGATCAACCGCACGGTGCCGTGGCTGCGGTTGTCGGCGTTGCCGGGCGTCCAGTTGCGGCCGCGGCTGAGTTTGACCGTGACCGGCGAGTCATCCACCCAACTGGCCAGCGAGAAGCGGTCCGGCTGGGCCAGCGCCAGCAGATAGACGAAGGGCTTGAGCAGCGAACCCACCGGCCGTTGCGCCTCGATGGCGCGGTTGAAGCCGGGCTCGGAGACATCGCGGCTGCCGACCACGGCCAGCACGTCACCGTTGTGGACGTCGGTGACCACCAGGCCGGTCTGCAGTTCCGGGCGACGCTTGTTTTCCAGCGCCTTGATGGTGTGTGCCACCGCACCCTCGGCATAGGCCTGGGCCGAGGGCGACATGCCGGTGAAGACATTCAGACCGGCGCCCTGCAGCACGCTTTCGGGATAGTCGTTGCCCAACTGCCGGCGGACCAGGTCGACATAGGCCGGGAAGCGGTTTGCCGCCGCAATACCCGCGGTCTTGGACACACCCAGCGGTGCCTTGAGGGCACGCTGGTACTCGGCGTCATCGATCAGCTTGTTCTCGTGCAGCTTGCCCAGCACGAAGTTGCGGCGATCCAGCGCGTTCTCGGGATTGCGCCGGGGGTCGTAGAACGACGGTCCCTTGACCAGACCGATCAGCAGCGCGATCTGCTCGCTGCTCAACGCGTTGAGGTCGCGGCCGAACCAGAACTCGGCACCGGAGGAGACGCCGTGGATGGCCTGCTTGCCACGCTGGCCCAGGTAGACCTGGTTGAGATAGGCCTCAAGGATGGTTTCCTTGTCGTAGCGCGCCTCCATGATCAGCGCGTACAACACCTCGTTGAACTTGCGGGTGAGCGTCTGCTCCTTGCCGATGCCAAGCAGGCCGCTGCGGGCCAGCTGCTGGGTCAGGGTGCTGGCGCCCTGCCGGGTCTCACCACCACTGCGGATGGTCACCCAGACCGCACGCGCGATACCGCTCAGGTCGATACCGTGATGGCGAGCGAAATCCTTGTCTTCCACCGCCTGCAGGCCGGTGACCAGCAGTTCCGGCACTTCGCGCACGCGCACCAGCCGGCGCTCTTCCTGCTTCTGCCCGTACAAGGTGGCGATACGCGCCGGATCCAACCGCGCAGCCTTCAGCGCCTTGCGGCTGCCGGCATCACGCAGGGAGGCCACCTGTCCACCCGACACGACCACGTCCACCTTGCGCGCGGCGACGTTGCCATCGACGTCGACATAGCCGCGACTGGAAATACTGAAACTGCCGCCCTGCACCTTGTAGGTGCCGGGGCTGTTGCCGGCGCCATCGTCCCGGTAACCGGACGCCGCCAACTCGGTCTTCAGGGTATTGGCGTTCATCGCCGTCCCCGGGCTGAGCACCAGCGGGCGCGCATAGACGCGGGTCGGGATCTGCCAACGCAGCTCACCAAAACGCTGGCTGACCTGACTGTTCAGGTACAGCGTATAGGGAATCATGAAGCCCAGCCCCAACGCGGCAGCGGCCAGTCCCCAGGTAATCAGGCGGCTCCGCCACACAGGGCTGTTGCCGTCGGTATCGTCGTCGAACTCGTCGGAATCGTGGCGTCGTGGCACAGGGATGCGAGAATGTGGTTTGTAATGAGTCTAACGCAGCCGCATCGCCGGGGGCGTTGGCTGTCAGTTCCCCGCTTAAGCTGGAGTTCCAAAGGAATGTCGATTTCGCTGGCCGATGCGCGCTACGCCGTCAACCGCATCGTCGGCCTGATACGCCGGGGCCTGGCCAGCCTGCGCACCCGGGGTTGGCGGGCGACCCTGCACCGGGTGGGCGTGCATACCCGGCGCCAGCCGCCCACCCAGCGCGAGCCGCTGTACGTCCCTGACAATGCTCCTTTTGCACCGTTCCGCGTGCCGCGCAGCGAGCGCCCGGCCGCCAGCATCGTCATCCCGGTCTACAACCAGTGCGCGCATACGCTGGCCTGCCTGCGCGCCCTGGCCGCGCATCCGCCTGTCGCCAGCTGCGAGATCCTGGTGATCGACGACGGCAGCAGCGACAGCACGTCGGCCTGGATGCAGCAGATCGAGGGGTTGCGCTACCACCTGCGGGCGCAGAATGGCGGCTTCATCGCGGCCTGCAACGATGGTCTGCGGCTCAGCCGCGGCGACTACGTGGTGCTGCTCAACAACGACACCATCCCGCAGCCCGGCTGGCTGGATGCGCTGCTGGACACCTTCAGCCATGTCCCCGAGGCCGGCCTGGTCGGCGCCCAGCTGTTGTATCCGGATGGTCGCCTGCAGGAATCCGGTGGTGTGGTGTTTGCCGATGGCAGCTGCTGGAGCTACGGTCGCTTCGAATCGGCCGAAGATCCCCGCTACAGCGCGCTGCGCGATGCCGACTATTGCTCCGGTGCAGTGTTGGCCATACCCAGGCTGTTGTTCGAAGAGCTGGGTGGCCTGGACAGCCGCTATGCACCGGCCTACTACGAGGACACCGACCTTGCCTTCAAGGTGCGCGCGGCCGGACGCCGCGTGCTGGTACAGCCCGCCAGCCGCGTCGTGCATGACGAAGGCACCAGCAATGGCACCGACACCCGCACGGGCGTCAAGGCCTATCAGGTCCGCAATCAAGCCGTATTCGCCGAGGTCTGGCGGGACGCCCTGGCCACACAGCCGGCACCCGGCAGCGTGCCGTCACCTGCATTGCTGCATCGCCACCAGCGGCAGATCCTGATCATCGATGAGTGCCTGCCACAGCCGGACCGCGACTCGGCCTCGCTGCGTCAGTTCAACCTGATCCGCATGCTGCTGGCAGAAGGTGCGCACGTGGTGTTCCTGCCTACCCGCGGGGAACCTGCCGGTCCGGCCAGTCGCGCCCTGCAGGCCATGGGCGTGGAAGTCTGGCACGCCCCCTTCCTCGATCGCGTGGGCAGTTGGCTGCGCGACAACGGCAAGCGTTTTGCGGTGGTCATGCTGGTGCGCTACCACGTTGCCAATGCCTGCCTGCCATTGCTGAAACAGTTCGCTCCGCAGGCACGCACCGTGTTCGATACCGTCGACCTGCACTACCTGCGCGAGCGGCGCGGCGCCGAACTGGCCCGCGACCAACGCCTGCTGCGCAGTGCCGAACGCACCCGCGCCAGCGAGTTGGCGGTCATGGCGGCCACCGATGTGACCTTGTTGGTCAGCGCGGCGGAAAAAGAACAACTGGCCACCGACGCGCCCCAGGTGCGGGTTGAACTCATCTCCAACCTGCATGAAGTTGCCGGCGCGGGCCAACGCTGGGCACAGCGGCATGACCTTGTCTTCGTCGGCGGCTTCCGCCATCCGCCGAATCTGGACGCGATGACCTGGTTCATCGGCGAAGTGTTTCCATTGATCCACGCACAACGCCCGGATATCCGCTTCCACTGCATTGGCGCCGATGTGCCCGACAGCATCCATGCACTGGCCGCCGGCAGCCCCGGCGTACAGGTGCATGGCTATGTACCGGATGTCGTGCCGTTCATGACCGGCATGCGCGTTGCAGTCGCACCGCTGCGCTTCGGTGCCGGGGTCAAGGGCAAGGTCAACCTGAGCATGGCCCATGGGCAACCGGTGGTCGCCACCACCTGTGGCGTGGAGGGCATGCACCTGCACGATGGCCAGGATGTGCTGGTCGCCGACGGCAGCCAGGCATTCGCCGCAGCGGTGCTGCGGCTCTATGACGACGAAGCGCTCTGGCAACGCCTGTCCGACAACGGCCTGGCAAATATCGCCAGGCACTTTTCGATGGATGCTGCACGCCAGGCGGTGCAGCGGGTGTTCTTCGACTCGCCCTGAACCTGCACCCCACCGCCTTCATCACCCGTTTCATGCATCAGGGTCCCGCCCACCACTGCAGCCGGGTGCAGACCCGATACAAAGCCATCTTGGCCGAATCGAGGGTGGCTGCGGTGAGGTCAGGACGACCGAGTGTTTCGCTCAAGCTGCCTGCCAATCCAGGCCCCTGCACCCGGAACACCAGGGCTGCCAATGCCTCCAGAAAACCCGGCTTGAAGGAGATCGCCGGGGTCATTGCCAGCAGTTGCATCAACTGCGTGATGACCCAGGGGCGTGAAATCCCGGAGGTGCGCAATGCGGGGTTGCCTCAGAAACGCCGTCGCATGCAACGCTGGCCGGCGACCTCAGCGAGGAGCAGGCACGCAACAGACTACGGGAAACCATCATCTGCCTGGTCAAACCCAGCAGATGAACCTTGGCCGCGCAGTCGCAGGCGACTGCGCGGTGCCAATCCGCGCAACAACTCTCAGCGATACACCGGATGGCGCCGACACAGCGCTGACACCTGCGCTCGCACCTCACCAACCACGCGATCAAGCCTGCCCGCCTCCAATCCATCCAACACATCGGCAACCAGATCGGCCAGTTGCTCGCACTCGGCGATGCCGAAACCGCGCGTAGTGACTGCCGGTGTGCCGATCCGCACACCCGAGGTCACGAACGGCGAGCGTGGGTCGTTCGGCACCGAGTTCTTGTTGGTGGTGATCCACGCACGGGCCAGCGCGGCGTCCGCCTCCTTGCCGGTGAACGGCTTGCTGGACAGGTCAAGCAGCATCAGGTGGTTGTCCGTGCCACCGGAAACGATGCGGTAACCACGCTGCTGCAGCACCGCCGCCATCGCCCGCGCATTGCGGATCACCTGCCGCTGGTAGGTCTTGAACCCGGGCTGCAACGCCTCCTTGAACGCAATCGCCTTGGCCGCGATCACATGCATCAAGGGCCCGCCCTGGATGCCCGGAAACACCGCCGAGTCCAATCGCTTGTTGAAATCCCCAGGCTGTCCCCTGCTGAGGATGATGCCGCCACGCGGCCCGCGCAGGGTCTTGTGCGTGGTACTGGTCACAACATGCGCGTGCGGCAGCGGATCCGGGTATTCGCCAGCAGCCACCAGGCCGGCGACATGCGCCATGTCCACCCAGAACACAGCGCCGACCTTGTCGGCGATGGCACGCATGCGCGCCCAGTCCTTGTGCCGCGAATACGCCGAGAAGCCCCCGATCAACAGCTTCGGGCGGCTTTCCATCGCGATGCGCTCCATCTGCTCGTAGTCGAGCAAGCCGGTCTGCGGGTCGAGACCATAAGGCACGATCCGATAGTGGCGGCCGGAAAAGTTGGAGGGATTGCCATGGGTCAGATGCCCGCCCTGTGCCAGGTTCATGCCCATCACCGTGTCCCCCGGCTTGGCCAGGGCCAGGAACACCGCCGCATTGGCCTGCGCACCGGCATGCGGCTGCACATTGGCATAGTCGCAGTCGAACAGCTGCTTGACCCGCTCGATGGCCAGACGTTCGGCCACATCCACGTACTCGCAGCCACTGTAATAGCGCTTGCCGGGGTAACCCTCGGCGTACTTGTTGGTGAATACCGAGTTCTGGACCGCCATCACCAACGGGCTGGCATAGTTTTCCGACGCAATCAGTTCGACATGATCGTGCTGACGGCGCGTCTCCGCCTGCAGCGCGCTGGCCAGTTCGGGATCGAAGTCGGCAAGATCGATGGGCGTGTCATACATGATGTGTGCTCCTGGACGTGGGTGGTTGACTGCAATCACTGGCCTTGCCCGGGCTTGGCGGCAGCGCGTCCAGCCAGGCTGCGAACACCGCCTGCGCCGCCGCTGGCAACGACGACGCCACGGCAGCGGCCTGGCAGCGCAAGCGCCGCGGATCGATGCCGGACTGGCTGAGCTCACAGGCATGTCCGATCAACCAGCGCTCGATCTGCTGCGGTTGCGCTTCCAGGTGGCATTGCAATGCAAGCACGTGCCGCCCGACGCTGAATGCCTGGTTCGCACACAGCGCGGTTCCCGCCAGGGGGATCGCTCCGTCCGGCAGCTCGAAGCGATCACCATGCCAATGCAGCACCGGCACTCCTTGCAGGCCGGCCAGCACGGATGCCTGGCCTTGCGCGCTCAAGGTCAGTGGCGCGAAACCTATTTCCGTGAAACCCATGTCCCCTACGCGCGCACCCAATGCACGGGCGATCAGCTGTGCACCCAGGCAGATGCCCAGCAGTGGCCGTTGCTGCTGCAGTTGCCGTTCGATCAGCGTGAGCTCGTCAAGCAGGAAGGGATGCAGCTGCTCGTCGAAAGCGCCGATCGGCCCGCCCAGCACCACCAGCAGGTCAGCCAGCGCGGCATCGCGCAGGTCGTCCGTGCCGGCATCCAGATAGCGCAGTGTGTAACCACGCTCCAGCAGCAGCGGCTGCAAGCTGCCCAGATCTTCAAAATGCAGATGGCGAATGGCAAGGGCGGTCTTCATCGGGCCAATGCCCCGCTGTCATCGCCGGTGGGCCAGTAATGGCTGTCCGGCAAGGGCCGCGCGCCGAATATCGCCTGACCGACACGGACTACCGTGGCACCTTCTTCGATCGCGATCTCGAAGTCGCCGGACATGCCCATCGACAGTTCGTCCAGCGTGATGCCCGCCGGTGCATCCTGGCGCAGGCGATCGCGCAGTTCACGCAGGCGTACGAAGCAGCGACGCACATGCTCGGCCTCGGCCGAGAACAGGGCCAGGGTCATCAGGCCACGCACGCGCAAGCAGGGATAGGCAGCCAGCGCCTTGAGGCAGGCTGCCACCGCGTCCGGTTCCAAGCCGTACTTGCTGGCTTCGCCCGAAGTATTCACCTGTACGTACACATCCAGCGATCGCCCCTCCAGCTGCAGCCGGCGCTCCAGTGCTTCGGCCAACCGCAGACTGTCCAGCGCCTGGAACTCACTGGCGAAACGGGCCACGAGCTTGGCCTTGTTGGTCTGCAGATGGCCGATCACCGACCAGCGCATATCCTCCAGATCCTGCATTGCCTGCCATTTGCCCGCTGCCTCCTGCACCTTGTTTTCGCCGAACAGGCGACATCCTGCGGCATGGGCCAGGCGCAGGCTGGCCTCGGGCTTGGTCTTGCTGACCGGCAACAGCCTGACCTGCGCGGGGTTCCTGCCCACGCGCACGCACGCTGCATCCATACGTGCGCGCACCGCGGCCAGATTGCGACGGAAATCCTCGACCGTCGTCGCCTGCGGATAGCGTCCATGACGTGCGTGCTGGGTCGGGGTCGGGGTCGGGGTCAGAGTCAGTGAAGGGAGGCGGGAACTGGATGAGGGTTCAGACATTGGCCTGCTCCTGTTCGCCAGTGCCGGTCCGGGATGACAGATGGGCGCGTGACCAGCGCCCATGCAGCAGCGCGTGCGCGATCAAGCCGATGAACAATCCCCAGAACGCGCCACCGATGCCTAGCAGCGTGATGTTGGCCGCGGCTGCCAGGAAGGTGATCAGCGCCGCTTCGCGGCTGGCCGGTTCGGCCAGCGCGGTGGCCAGGCTGGCGGCAATCGTGCCCAGCAATGCCAGTCCGGCCAGGGTGGCAATGAAGGTCGCCGGAAGCGCCATGAACACTGCGGCCAAGGTCACTCCGAACACCCCGACCAGGATGTAGCACAGCCCCGCCGCAACCCCCGCCACCCACCGCCGCGCGGGATCTTCATGTGCTTCGCGGCCGGTGGCGATGGCTGCGGTGATCGCGGCGATGTTGAAGGCATGCGAACCGAATGGGGCCATCAGCAGGGAGCCAAGGCCGGTGACCGCCACGATGGGATTGGCGCTGGTGCGGAAGCCGTCGTTACGCAGCACCAGCATGCCCGGCATGTATTGGCCGGTCAGGGTGATCAGGAACAAGGGCAGCGCCACGCTGAGCAGGGCATTGAACGAAAACGCGGGCACGGTGAAGACCGGCCTGGCCAACTGCAGTGACACGCCCGAAAGATCCAGCCGTCCCTGCCCCCAGAGCAGGGCCAGCCCCAGCAGCAGGATGCCGACGATGGCGTAGCGGGCGCTGAAACGCTTCAGCAGCAGATAGCCGAGGATGAGCAGAGTGGCCAGCAGCGGATCGACCGCGAGCCCGGCAAACGCCCGTGTACCGAACTGCAGCAGGATGCCGGCCAGCAGGCCCGCGGCCACCCCGACCGGAATCAACCGGATCAGGCGATCGAACCACCCCGACAGGCCCAGCACCACGAACGCAGCGGCGCTGATCAGGTAGGCGCCGATGGCCTGGTTGTAGGGCGTGGTCGCCAGCGCCGTCACCAGAAAGGCGGCTGCGGGCGTGGACCATGCGGTGATGATCGGCTCGCGGCTCAACCAGCTCAACAGCAGGCCACTTGCGCCGACCCCGATGGACAGCGACCACACCCAGGACGCGGTGAGCTCGGGGCTGAGCCCGGCCACCTTGGCCGCCTGGAAGACCAGGATGAAGGTGCCACCGTAATTGACGATCACCGAGACCAGACCCGCGACGATGGGATGGATCAGGTCAGCCGGGCGGATGGCCCGGGAGCAGGCAGCGGACGGCATGGCGAAGTTCGGACTCCTGGTGGTGGCCGGCGACGGGCCTGCCGGGTCCGTTTTTATAGACGTAGAATGGACTGATATACCCAGCCACTTTACCGACAGAGGCCAGACCAATTGTTCAAGCACGCGCAGCTTGAGTCAGTGAAAGCCTGGGTCGTCGACCCGGCGCAGCGCAGCCTGCCCCTGCACGTGCGCATCCAGCGCGCGGTGCGCCAGCTGATCCTCGATGGCGCGCTGGATGCCAGCAGGCCGCTGCCGGCCTCGCGCACCCTGGCGGGCTCGTTGGGCGTCTCCCGCGACACCGTGGAGGCGGCGTACGGCCAGTTGCACGCCGAAGGCTTCATCGAACGCCGGGTTGGCAGTGGCAGTTTCGTCGCCGACGGCGCACGTCGCCTGGGCGGACGCGGCACCTCCCGCCGCACTGCGCCTGGAACACAAACGCTGCGACTGAGTCGACGCGGCGCGGCCATGTACCGCAACGGCGGGGTGCGCGATTTCATCGCGCCGCGGCCATTCGTCCCGGGCGTACCGGAGACCCGCAATTTCCCCTTGTCGACCTGGGAGCGGCTGCAACGCCAGGTACTCAAGGAATGGGGCAGCGCCGCCCTGCTGCACAGTCCGCCGCAGGGCATGGCAGCGTTGCGGGAAGCGATCGCCGACTACGTCAACCTGGAGCGCGGTGCCCACGCCAGCCCGGAGCGGGTGCTGGTGGTGACCAGCTCGCAGCAGGCATTGAGCCTGTGCGCGAGCGTGCTGCTGGACCCCGGCGAGGGCATCTTCATTGAAGACCCGGCCTACCATGGCGCGCGCAAGGCCTTTGATGCGGCCGGCCTGGACAGCATTCCCGTGCCCGTGGATGCCGACGGCATGCAGGTGGAACGGCTGCACCAGGCCACGCAGCCGGCCAGGGCCGCGTTCCTGACCCCTTCGCACCAGTTCCCCAGCGGAGCGACGCTGGCATTGGCGCGGCGCCTGGAGATCATCGAATGGGCCCGCCAGCAGCAGGCCTGGATCATCGAAGACGACTACGACAGCGAGTTCCATTACGCCGGCAGGCCGATGGCCTGCGTGCAGGGGTTGGATCCACACCAGCGCACGATCTACATCGGCACCTTCACCAAGTCGCTGTTCCCCGGCCTGCGCATCGGCTTCATGATCCTGCCGACCGAGCTGGTCGCACCGATGACCATTGCCCGCACCCTGCTGGATGGGCATAGCGCACCGATCCCGCAGCTGACCTTGGCGCGTTTCATGCAGGGCGGGCATTTCGGCGCGCATGTGCGCGCCATGCGCGCGCTGTATTGCGAACGGCGCGACGTGCTGGCGGCGCTGGTGCGCCGGCACCTGAAGGACTTCGTCCAGCCGCGTGTACCCGATGGCGGCATGCAGATGCCCTGCGTTTTCATCCGCGACATCCCGGAGCAGCGCGCCATCGATGCTGCGCGCCGTGCCGGGATCGATCTGCTCGGGCTGAGCGCCCTGCACGCGTCCAGTGCGACCGCGACAGCCGGCTTTCTGATGGGGTTCGCCGCACACTCGCCAGCCGAACTTGAGGTCGCGGTGAAAAAACTCGCACAGGTGTTGCGGCAGATCACCCGCTGAAGACCGTGTAGCGAGACAGCGAACACGGCGCAATACACGCCGTTCGCCAGCGCGCAGCTGCGCTGCACATCTTGCCGGGAGCGCCCCAGCGCGGAATGGACTCGACGCTATCAGGCCTGCGCAGACCTGCAGAGACCTTGCCGCCAGCGCGCGACCGCACCGTGTTCAGCGCAAGGCGTTGCGCACGCGCTCGCTGAAACCGGCAATCTCCGGCGTGGCCGGATCGATCTGCTGCGCCTGCGCCAGCGCCTGTTCGGCGAACGCGGTATCACCGCCGCCCAGACGCTCACTGCCCACCGCGATCCAACGCTGTGCCAGGCGCCGGCGCGCCGCTGCCAATGCCGGATCGGTCGGCGCCAGCGCCTGCCATGCATCCAGGCAGGTACGCGCCGCGCGCAGGCGGTTGCCGCGCAGGTTGTCGTCCAGGCAGGTGCGCGCGGCAGGCAGGATTCTTGCCGCCGCACGCCTGACCCGTGGGTCCTGCGGCGCCAGCGCCTGCGCCGCCTTGAAGCGGTCGTAGGCGCTGCTGCCCGGTGGCAGCAGCCACTGTTGGCGGGCCTCGGCCTCGTCCAGCTGCTTGAGCAACGCCTTCAAGCGGCGTTCGCGTTCGGCGGCGCTGACCGGTACTTCCATCGATTGCCGAGCCTGCCGTGCGCGTTGCACAGCCTGCTCGGCCGCTGCCAGCTCGACGCTGTCAGGTGCCAGTTCGCGCGCATGCTGAAGGGCACGATCGGCCGCCTCAAACTGGAAATCCGCTGCCAGACGCGCGGCTTCCTGCACCTGTGCATGGGCAATGCGCTGCAGGCCCTGGCGTGCGGCCGGGTCCTCGCCCGCTGCCAATACCTGTTGGAACGCGCTGGCGGCACGCTGCAGGCGACCGCGCGCCAGATCGCGTTCACCCTGCTGCCGTCGCTGCTCCAATGCGGCATTCATCACCGCCTTCACCGCTGGCAGATTGGCGTGACCGGCGTCATAACGCTCCACGCGTTGCAGCAAGTCCGCGGCAGCGGCGAGGTCGCCGCGATCCGCCGCCCGCGTCGCCTGGGTCAACAGATCGGACAGTACTTCATCGCGTCCTTCCAGTGCCTGCATCTTGTCGGGCTGCAGTGCCAGCACGCGCTGGTACAACGGCAATGCCGCGTCCGCTGCATCGTCCAGCCGGCCCTGCGCCTGTGCTGCCTCGGCCTGCTGCAACAGCTGTTCGATCCCGTCATGCCCACGCACTGCCTGTTGCAGCTGGGCCGCAAGCAGATCGATATCCGCTGATGGGGCCTGCAGTTCCCGCGCCAGCGCCAGGCTCTGCGCCGCGGCCTCGCGGTCGCCGGCCTGCAACTGCCGGCGCGCCTGTGCCAGCGCGGCCTGTGCGGTCTGCGCCAGCGCATTGCGGATGTCGCTGCGGTCCGGGTCCAGCGCGGCGGCCGCCTCGAACAATTCGCGCGCACCGTGCCCGTCGGCAGCACTCAAACGCCCTTCGCGCAGCGCCGAACGACCATCATCAAGCAGCTTCTGGATCTTGGTTTCCGGCCACAGCCAATCGGCCAGCGGCTGTCGGAACAGCGCCAGTACCAGTGCCAAGCCCGCCACGCCAATGGCAATCGACCGCCAGGCACGCGGACTGTTCCAGCCACGTGCCACCCACCAGCGCCCGTACAGCCGCAGCTTGTCGCCGAATGTCTCCAATCCCTGTTGGCCGCGCTGACGCCAGTTCTCCATGCGCCAAGCTTACCTATCCCAGCCTTCGCGCATCATCCACGCCGGGCAAGGCATCCAGCTTGCCCAGCAGGGTGGAGAGTTGGCCGTAGTCGTTGACCTTCAAACGCAGGCGCAGCTGCACCCGCCCGCTCTCGCGCAGGTTGTCGCTGTTGATCTCCAGTACATAGGCATCTTCCTGCGCGATCAGGTTGGTGATGTCCTTCAACAGCCAGCGCCGGTCCACCGCGCGCACCATCACGTCCACCTCGTAACCGGAACCGGTCCGCCCCCATTCCACCGGCAGCACCCGCTCCGGATGCGCGGCGGACAGGCGTGCCAGCGAGGCGCAATCCATGCGATGCACGGTGACGCCACGGGTACGGGTCAGGTAACCGGTGATCGGCTCCCCCGCCACCGGCTGGCAGCAGCGCGCCAGCTGCACCAGCAGGTTACCCACGCCCTGCACGGTGAAATCGGATTTGCCGATGCTGCCACGGCGTGCGGTTGGCCGTGGCAGCACGGGCGCCGCGGGTTGCGATGCGGCCTTCTCCGCTTCCAGCAGGGCGCGACTGACCTGGTTGGGGCCGGTGTCGCCAAGCGCTACCTGGATGTAGAGATCGTCCACGCTGTCGGCGTGGAATTTGCGCGCCGCCACCATCAGGTCCGAATGCTGCAGACCCAGCCGCTTCAACTCGCGGTCCAGCAGTTCGCGGCCGGCCTGCACGTTGCGGGCACGGTCGAGTTTGTGGAACCAGTTGCGGACCTTCTCGCGCGAACGGCTGCTGGCGAGGAAGCCATTGGATTGCAGCAGCCAGTCGCGGCGTGGATCGGCCTCCTTGCCGGTGAGGATCTCGACGCGGTCGCCGCTGCGCAGGCGGTAGGTCAGCGGCACGATGCGGCCATTGATCTTGGCCCCGCGGCAGCGGTGACCGACCATGGTGTGCACGTGGTACGCGAAATCCAGCGGCGTGGCTCCGGCCGGCAAGTCCATCACCTCGCCCTTGGGGCTGAGCGCATAGACGCGGTCTTCGACCAGCTCGGCATCCAGCGCGCCGGCCAGGTCATCCGGACTGCCCGGATCCTGCGCCTGCTCCAGCAGTTGCCGCATCCAGGTGATCTTGCGGTCGAAGGCCTTCTCCGCGCCCTTGCCGCCTTCCTTGTACTTCCAGTGCGCAGCCACGCCCAGCTCGGCCTGCGCATGCATCTCGTGGGTGCGTATCTGCACCTCGATCGTGCGTCCTTCCGGGCCGATCACCGCCGTATGCAGTGATCGGTAGTCGTTGGCCTTGGGCCGGGCGATGTAGTCGTCGAATTCACTGGGGATGGGTGTCCACAACGCATGCACGACACCCAATGTGGCGTAGCAGGCACCCACATCATCCACCATCACCCGCACCGCACGCAGGTCGTACAGCTGCTCGAAGGCCAGCTGCTTCTTCTGCATCTTCCGCCAGATGCTGTAGATGTGCTTGGGCCGGCCGCTGACTTCGCCGCGGATACCCTGCTCGGCCAGGGCCGCCGACAGCTTGTTCTTCACCGTTTCCACGTAGCGCTCACGCGCGATACGGGTTTCGTCGACTTCGCGGGCGATGTGACGGTAGGTTTCCGGGTCCAGGAAGCGAAACGCAAGGTCTTCCAGTTCCCATTTCAGCTGCCAGATACCAAGCCGGTTGGCCAACGGCGCGTGGATGTCGCGGGTCAACTGGGCCAGCGCACGGCGCTCTTCGGCCGGCAACTTGTCGGCGGCGCGCATGCAGGCCAGCTGCCGGGACAGCAGGATCGGCACCACCCGCAGGTCGTGGATGATCGACAGCAACAACCGGCGCAGGCCTTCGCTGTTGCGGCCGGCATCGCGGCCGGCGTGCAGCGCCCACACCTGGTCGGCGGCCTCCTGGCCATCCAGCAGCCCGCTGACAGCTGCCGCACCCGCGCCCAGCGGCAATTCGGCCGCGCGCGCGCGCAAGCCCGGCAGGTCGAACAACAGCGCCGCGACAATCACGCTTTCATCGGCCGATAGCAGCGCCAGTGAATCCAGGGTATCGGCGAGTACCGGCCAGGACAGGCGCGGTGACACATCCGTGTCCGGCTGCTGCCAGCTGGCCAGCAAGGCCTCGCGCAGCGGCTCGGACAGGGCGCGGGTGGAGGCGCGCTGCAGCAGCGCGGCCAGACCGGGGGTGGGGGAACTGTTCACAGCATTCAATTGCGGGCGGTTGCCCCTACACTAGCGCCCACCCTCTCTGGGAACAATGTTCATGAAGCTGCCCCGCCTTGCTGTCCTGCTTGCCGTCACCGCTTTATCGTCCTTCCCGTTCACCGAAGCACGCGCGCAACGCGTGGTAGAGGGGGACCTGCAGCAACAGATGTCCGCTGCCGAATTCCATGCCGCCGGCTTGAACAAGCTCAGCGCCGAAGAACTGGTCACGCTCAACAACTGGTTGCAGGGCAAGGTGGCGCAGGCCGCCAGCGTTGCCGTGGAGCAGGCGCGCGAAGAAGGCCGCCAGGAAGTGATCGTCAAGAATCGCGGCTTCTATGACTTCGGTTCCAAGGACCCGATCGAGGCGGTGCTGGAAGGTGAATTCCGCGGCTTCAGCAAAGGCCGCCAGTACACCCTGGACAATGGCCAGATCTGGGAACAGACCGACGACACCGGCGCCAGCGGTGTGCGCAAGCAAGCCCCCAAGGTACGCATCACCCCTGGCCTGATGAACGTGTGGTACCTGCAGATCGACGGGCTCAATACCCGTGCCAAGGTCCGCCGCACCAAGTAAACGCGACCGCTCCGCCCCGGCCGGGATGGCCGGGGACGCTGTCTTCCCCTTCGATACTCCGAGCCCGCTGCCCCATGCGCTTACTCGTCCTGACCCTGTCCTTGCTGTTGCTTCCGGCCAGCGCCGCCGCGCAGGTGTACAAGTGCAAGGGAAAATCCGGGGAGACCATGTATTCCGAGCATCCCTGCGATGCGCGCGCCGAGCCGATGAAGCTGCGCGAGCAGGCGGCAGCAGGCGGCGCGGCATCCGGCGGCACCACGGCAAGCCCGCCGGCCGGGGCGCTGCCCGCCAGCGCGACACCCTCCGAGGCGCTGGAAGCCGAACGCAGCTGCATCAGCACCGCCACCGCGTCCATCTATGGCTCGTCCAATGACCGTGTCGGCACGCTGCAACAGCAGATGAGCATGCTCAACGAGCAACTGGCACAGGCAACGGATGCGCAACGCAGCCAGGCGCTACGGCAACGGATGGCAACCTTCCGCCAGGCCATCAGCCGCGAACATGCCAGTGCACATACGCAGATGAACACCGCCCGCCGTGCCTGCGCCCAGCAGCACCGCCCGGGCGCCACCATCACCCGCTGAACGCAGCCCCCTCAACTGCGCAGCGCTGCCACCCGCTGCGCCAGCTTCTTGGCCGAGATGCCGGAACGGAAGCCCAGTTCCTGCGCGAACAGCGACACCCGCAACTCCTCGATATCCCAGCGCAGGGCCGCCCACTGCGGACGCTGGGTCAGTCCCTGCACGCGCGCTTCCTGCAACGCATCGACGAAAGGCTTGAGCTCCAGCATGCGCGCCTGGTCACGCGGTGGATCACGCTTCGCCCGTTCGGCGCGCAGGATCATCGCCTTCAGATAGCGCGGGAACTGAGCCAGCGCATCGGCGGGGGTCTCGCGCAGGAAACCGGCATGTACCAGACCCGCCAGCTGCGCCTGCATGTCGTCCAGGTTGCCGCGCGCCCAGCCCATCAACGGGGACTCCAGCTGCGGCTTCAGTTCACCGACCAGGCCGAGGATGCTTTCGGCCAGCTTGAGCCGTTCCATCGCCTCGCCGAACAGGCGCTTGCCAGCATCGGCGCAGCGTTGCTGGAACGCCTCGGGTGTGCGGATCAGTTCCAGTCCCTCCGCCAGTACGGCGTTCAGCGCCGCATCCACCAGATCACCGCGCAGGCGCTCCTGCGACTCGATGGCCGCGTACAACAAGCCGGTCTTGGGCGACACCGGCAACTGTTTGCGCGCCTGCTTGAGCTTGTCGGCCAGGGCGATCTCCAACAGACGGCGTACGCCCTGCGGATGCACCAGTGCGGCTTCGTTCCTGTCGGCGAAGATGCGCAACGCAGCCGCATCGCCCGTGTCCACCAGCGCCGGATAGGCCGGCACCCCGGCTTCACCCGGAACCTGTTCGGGAATGGCTGTGGCCGGAAACTCGCGCAGACCTTCGGCCGCCAGCGCGGCACCAGCGCGTGCGGCAAATGCGCTGCCGGCACGTTCGCCAAAACGCGCACGCAGCGCGTCCAGATCACGCGACATCGCCAGCAGCTTCATGCCGTCCTTGCCAGCACCCTGGGCCGCTTTGCCGCGTGCCGCAGTGGCAGTTGTCACTTCAAACAAGCGCAGGTTCATGCGCAGGTGCGGGTCCAGCGAATCAAGGTCGAAATCCGTCGCTGCCACCGTCGCGCCGGTAGTCTTGGACAGGAACCGCGCCAGCTCGCCACGGATGTCATCGGCCGAGGGTTGCGGCCAGGCTTCGGCAAATGCACGCCCGAAATCCGGTGCCGGCACGTAGTTGCGGCGCATCGCCTTGGGCAGGCTGCGGATCAAGGCCGAGGCCTTGTCGGCGACAAAGCCTGGCGCCAGCCACGACAGCCGCGCCGGGTCCAATGCATTGAGCAGATGCAGGGGCACATCAAGGGTGACGCCATCGTCCTCGCTGCCCGGCTCGAAGCGGTAGTGCATCGCCAGGCGCGCATCGCCCAGCGGGAAATACTTCGGGTAGCGATCCTGCTCACTCCCCTCACCCGGCAGCAGGTCGGTCAATGACCAGTGCAGGCTGCGGCGTTGCTCCGTTGACAGTGCCTTCCACCAGCCATCGAGCAGATTGGCCGAGTGGATATGCGAAGGCACCCGGTCCAGGTACCAGCGCGCCTGCCAGTCCTCATCGGCAACGATGCCGGCACGGCGCAGCTTGGCCTCCTCTTCGCGCGCCTGCTCCAGCAGCTTCATGTTGTCGGCGACAAAGCCGGCGCGGGTGTTGATCTCGCCCGTCACCAGTGCCTGCCGCACGAAGATGTCATGCGCTTCGCCGGGATTGATCCTGCCGTAATGCACGGGCTTTTTCGGTGCCAGCACCAGCCCGAACAGGCTGATCTGTTCCGACGCCAGCACCTGGCCCTGGGCCCGCGACCAATGCGGATCGAAGTGCTTGCGCGCCAGCAGATGCGGCAACTCGGCGATCACCCAGTCCGGCTCGATGGCGGCGTTGGTCATGCCCCATACGCGCGCCGTATCCAACAGCGTGGCACTGAGCACCCACGGCGGCGGGCGCTTGGCCAGCGCCGAGCCCGGGAACAGGTGGAAGCGACGCTGGCGCGGCGCCTGGAAGTCCCCCTTGTCGGTGCGGTGGCCAATCTGGGTCGGCAGGCCAGCCAGCACCGCGCGGTGCAGCGTCTGGTAGGCGGCGATACGCACCTTGTCCGGGACGGAATTGGAACCGGGTTTTAAAACCGCGTTGGGGGAAGGGGGGGACCGCACGATGTTTTGCCCCCCCAAGGACCAATGAGAAGACCCACCCGGAGCCACCGGAATATAA